>NZ_DKJF01000032.1:0-67587 GCF_002454615.1 Pseudomonas sp. UBA6699 | reverse complement strand
GATAAACTGACCCGTTTGCTTATGGCAGCTTCCGCCGCTGCATCTGCAGCGGCTGTGAGATCGAGCGCCGCCCCCGCGGCGCAATCGCGAGCTGCGCTCGCTCTAACAGGCGCTGCCATACCTTGTGGCAAACACCTGTCAGCCCTAAGGCGATCCCTGTGGGAGCTGGCTTGCCAGCGATGGGGCCGGTACAGCCACCTTGAACTTCAGCCAGCATTGGCCCGCAACCGAGCCACATCCCGAATGGGCGGCGCGCCGTACAGCCGGCTGTACTCGCGGCTGAACTGCGAAGGGCTTTCATAGCCCACCCGGTAGGCCGCCACCGCCGCCTCGAGCCCGTCGTTGAGCATCAACCGCCGTGCCTCCTGCAGGCGCAGTTGCTTCTGGTACTGCAACGGGCTCATCGAGGTCACCGCCTTGAAGCGGTGGTGCAAGGTCGAGGTGCTGAGGTTGACCTCACGGGCCAGGTCCCCGATACGCAGTGGCTGTTGGTAGTGGTTGTTGAGCCAGGCGATGGCCTGGCAAACCCGGTGGGTCTGGCTGTTCGCCAAGGCGATTTCGTACAGCCGATAACCCTGCGGCCCACGCAACAGGCGGTAGAGGATCTCACGGCGGACCAATGGCGCCAGCATGGAGATGTCGCGTGGGCTATCCAGCAGGCGCAGCAACCGCAACAGGGCGTCGAGCAACGCCGCATCGGTTTTATCCACGTACAGGCCACGGCCCGATGGCTTGTTGGGCACCAGCATCGGGCCGCTTTCGGCGATCAACTGGCTGATCTCGGCCGGGTCCAGGTCCATGCGCAAACCCAGGCTGGGGTGCTCGGGGCTGGCATCGAGCCGCACGCCGCTCAACGGCAGGGTGACCGAAACCACCATGTAGTGCAGTGGATCGTAGGCATACTGCTCGTCACCCAGAAACAGGCTTTTGCTGCCTTGTGCAAGGATGCACAAGGCCGGTTGCGCCAGGGTGGGGACCGAGCGCACATTCTCGGTGTAGCGCACCAGGTACAGATCCGCGATGGCCGACGCCGGGCCGTGGGGCTCGCCGGCATGGCGGGTAATCAGCTCGGCCAGCTCCAGGCGCTGCAGTTCCAGGGTCGGATCGGTGGGCGTGGCGATGGTCATGATGCTTTCCTCTGCTGACGGTCGCAGCATAGGTTTGGGCAACGGCCGACGCTAGTCGAAAGCTGCACGTCGCTTGCCTGATCCTGCCGCGCCGCAGGATCAGGCAAGCGGCGGGCAGTATTGGCCTAACGGGTTGCGCGGGCGAACTCCTAACCTTGGCAGCCTGGCTTTTTCGTCCGCTTGCTTCAAGGAGATTGTGCAATGGCCCTAAAACAACCGGTCACCCATCTTGCGTTCATTCGTGCCAGCAGCGGGCGCTCGGCGGAGCTTGGCGCGCGCCTGCGTGACCTGCTCGAACCGTCGCTGCGTGCGCCGGGTTGCCTGAGTTTCAGCGTACAGCGTTCGCAGGCCGACGCTGACCTGTGGCTGCTCAGCGGCAGTTGGCAGGACCAACAGGCCATGAGTGGCTATTTTGCGTCGCCCACGCTGGAGGTGTTCGGTGAGCTGGTGCAGGCGCAGGTGGTCAGCAGCCTGGACTTGCATACATTCGACTGACGGCATGGCCCCTCCCACAGCGCGCGCGCTGGCTGGGGTTTGGGTTAACATGCCGGGCCATGATCAAGCAGGCAGAGAGCAACATGGCACGTAGGGAATTCCCGCAGTTCGAAGCGGTGTCGGCGATGGTGCCGGCCGAAGGTGGTGGCTATCACGCGGCCATCGCAGTCAAAGCCCTGGGTATGGGCGGCGCGCCGCGTTTTCACAAGGTGCTCGACGGCCAGGTATTCAAGGGCGCCGTGGCCGCCGACGAAGCGGCCACGGCCGAACTGCAGCGCCTGCAAGGCGTTAGCGCTGAGGGTGAGCTGGTCTGGTGATCAGGCCGGCGGGCGGGCCATCTTGAACAGGTTGCCCAGCTCGAAATAGTCCGCCGGGCCACCACCGCGCAAGATAGGTTCGGCTGCCGCGGTATCGTAAATACCGTTCTTCAGCAGGTGGTCGGCAATGTGCACGGCCACCACTTCCCCAAGAATCAGCCAGCTGGGTACCAGCGCCTGGTCGGCCCGCTTGAGCTGGACGATCTGGCTGACCTTGCACTCGAACGCGACCGGGGTTTCGCCCACGCGCGGCACCTTGACCAGGCTTGACGGTGTGGCGGTGAGGCCGCTCAACTCGAATTCACTGACCTCGGCAGCCACCGGCGCACAGCTCTGGTTCATCTGCTCGGCCAGCGATCGCGTGGCCAGGTTCCAGACGAACTCACCGGTCTGCTCGATATTGTTCAGGCTGTCTTTGCGCCCGACACTGCAGAAACCGATGATTGGCGGGATGTAGTTGAAGGCATTGAAGAAGCTGTAGGGCGCCAGGTTCAAGCGTCCCTCGCGGTCTTGCGAAGAGATCCAGCCGATAGGACGAGGGCCGACGATGGCGTTGAAGGGGTCGTGGGGCAGGCCGTGGCCTTTGGCGGGTTCGTAGTAATACATTGTGCTGGGCTTACTGGCCCTACCTCCTGGTAGACAAGAAGCCTAGTGTGCCAAGCCTTTGCTTGCCTGCAAATGATCAAGCCCGGCAAAAGCCGGGCTGGGCGCTCGCAGCAGGGATCAGCTGATGCGGTTGGCGTTGGTGCGGTCGAAGCCGTCTTCAGCAAAGCGTTGGCCGCCGGTGCGATCGAAGCCGTCTTCAGCGAAGCGTTGGCCACCGGTGCGGTCGAAGCCGTCTTCGGCAAAGCGTTGGCCGCCGGTGCGGTCGAAACCGTCTTCGGCGAAGCGTTGGCCGCCAGTACGATCGAAGCCGTCTTCAGCGTAGCTGGCCGACTGGGTCTGGGCTGCGGCAAAGGTGTGGGCATTGGTCCGGTCGAAACCATCTTCGGCAAAGGCGCCAGTAGCGAAAACCGACAGGGCCAGGGTGAGGATCAGTTTGTTTTTCATGGTCATTGCTCCAGGGTTTTGTGGGTTGTTTGTTTCCGTGACTTAAATATTACGCCCAATATGCTGATTAAAAAGCGCAAATATATGCACTAAATAATCGACTTATTCGATATTTAAGGGTGCTGTAACCGTCGTATAGGCGTTTGCCTGGCCGGGCACGGGTTGGTGCATGCACCCTTCATCAGTCAGCTCGTGAAGGCTGAAGGGTGGCAATTAATAGGTGATTAAGAAGAACACCTGATGCAGATCACCGATGAACGTTTTTTCATCGCTTACCAACCTATTTTTCAGCCCACCAGCACCGTCGGCACCGCGATGTCCGACTTCATGGACCCTACCCTGGGCATGGTCTATGCCACCGGTACGGCCCTGCTGATCGGCATCCTGCCGCTGAGCTTGGGTACCGCTCTGGGCGACTTCCTGACCAAACCTCATGCGAAGGGCGGGCTGGACTTCGGCACGGTCGGTTCATCGGCCGTGCTGGGTGGCGTGCTGCTGGTACTGGTACTGATGGCCGGCTGGTACCAGCGTCGTGAACCGCGTCAGGCGCTGGAAATGTCCTGAATGTTGATGCGGTAACGGGTCAATGCTTTCACGCTTGCCCAGCAAACGGCCTTTCATACCCATCCCATGAGCCGAATAGCTCAGCTAATCGGCTCATGGGGCATTAGGGGGCATAAAAAAGGCGCCCTGCACGTTGGGCGCCCTTGCAGAACGGCCTTACCGCGTCACTCTGTGGTGATACGTGAGTGCTGTTTGGTGTCCTTCATCGTCGCGTATACCAGCAGCGAGCAGGCGATACAGGCGGTGACGTACCAATAGAAGCCGCTTTCCATGCCCGCGCTCTTGAACCACAGCGCCACGTACTCGGCGGTGCCGCCGAAGATCGAAACGGTCAGTGCGTAGGGCAGGCCCACGCCAAGGGCGCGGATTTCGGTCGGGAACAGTTCAGCTTTGACCACCGCGTTGATCGAGGTGTAGCCACTGACGATGATCAGCGCTGCCATGATCAGGAAGAACGCCCCCCACCAGGTCTGGATGGTATGCAGGGTGCTGAGGATCGGCACGGTGAACAGGGTGCCCAGTACACCGAAGGCGATCAGGATCGGGCGCCGGCCGATCTTGTCGGACAGGCTACCGATCACAGGCTGCAGGCACATGAACAGGAACAACGTGGCGGCCGAGATCGTGGTCGAGTCGCTGATGCTCATGCCCACGGTATTGACCAGGTACTTCTGCATGTAGGTGGTGTAGGTGTAGAAGGCCAGGGTACCGCCCATGGTCAGGCCAACCACGGTCATCAGTTCCTTGGGGTGGCGCAGCAGGGTGCGCATCAGGCTTTCCTTGGCTTTTTCCTTCTTGGTGAACGAGGCGGTTTCTTCCATGCCACGGCGCAGGTACAGCGCGACCACGGCGCACAGCGCACCGATCACGAAGGGTACGCGCCAGCCCCAGGCATACAGCTGCTCGGTAGTCAGGGTCTGTTGCAGGACGATCAGCACTGCCAGGGCGATGAGCTGGCCGGAGATGAGGGTCACGTACTGGAAGCTGGAGAAGAAGCCGCGGCGGTCCTTGCTGGCCATTTCGCTGAGGTAGGTCGCCGAGGTGCCGTATTCGCCACCCACCGACAGGCCCTGCATCAGGCGGGCGATGACCAGCAGGACCGGTGCGGCGAAGCCGATGGTTTCATAGCCAGGCGTCAGGGCAATGACCAGCGAGCCGGCGCACATCAGCAGTACCGAGGCCATCAGCGCGGCCTTGCGGCCTTTGCGGTCGGCGTAAAGGCCCATCAGCCAGCCGCCGATCGGGCGCATCAAAAAGCCAACGGCGAAAATCGCGGCGGTGTTGAGCAGTTGTGCAGTGGAGTCGCCGGCCGGGAAGAAGGCCTTGGCGAAATACAGCGAGAATGCGGCGTAGACGTACCAGTCGTACCATTCGACCATGTTGCCGATGGACCCGCTGAAGATCGACTTCAGGCGGCTGGCGGTAGTTTTTTCTGCGGCAGGCGCAGCGGCCGCCCCAGCGGGCAGGGAGGTGGCGTTATCCATCAGGGATACCTTCTCGTTGTTGTTGTGAAGCGCGCCTGGGCGCAGCTGACACGAGCATTTGCAGAAGGTGTGCCAAACCGGGGCGGGCCGACCCAAACCGGGGCAATAGGCCGCTTTGCGGGCACTTCGCCGGCCACGCGCCGGCGAGCCAGGCCCTGAAAGTGCTGTGCATGGGCGGAATTCTGCCTATCGCCGGCCAGTGATAGGCGGAATTCCGCTTATCACTGGCCGGTAAAATCGTCCCGCGACAACCCGTGCCGCTGCATTTTTTCGTTCAGCGTTCGCCGCGGCAGTTGCAACGCCTCCATCACCGCACTGATCGCGCCCCCATGCTGGCGCAACGCTGCACGCAGGCACTGGGCCTCGAACGCTTCCATCTGCTCGCTCAGCGATTGCCCGGCAGGGGCCACCTCGGTACTCGGTGAACCCAGGCCCAATGCGTGCCGCTCTGCCGCATTGGCCAGCTCGCGCACGTTACCCGGCCAGTCATGCGCCAGCAGTTGTGCCAGTTGCGCGCCCGACAGCGGCGGCGCAGTGCGGCCAAGCCGGTCGGCAGCAGCGCGGGCGAAGTGGTCGAACAGCAGCGGAATGTCTTCGCGCCGTTCGCGCAAAGGCGCCAGGCGCAACTCGGCAACGTTCAGGCGGTAGGCAAGGTCTTCACGGAAGCGCCCGGCACGGGCCTCCTCCAGCAAGTCGGGCTTGGTTGCGGCGATGATGCGCAGGTCAACGTTGATACTCTGGTTCGCTCCCAGGCGCTCGAGCTTCTGCTCCTGGATCACCCGCAGCAGTTTGGCCTGCTGGGCCAGCGGCATGCTTTCGATTTCATCGAGAAACACCGTGCCGCCGTTGGCATATTCCAGCTTGCCGACGCGCTTGCCCTGGGCTCCGGTGAAGGCGCCGCTCTCATGGCCGAACAGCTCGGCCTCGAACAATGCCTCAGGAATGGCCGCGCAATTGAGCGCCACGAATGGCTTGGCCGCGCGTGGCCCGAAATCGTGGAGGCAGCGGGCTACACGTTCTTTGCCGCTGCCTGTCTCACCGCGGATCAGCACATTGACCGGCAGGCTGGCCAGGTCCAGCACCTGCCGCCGCAGCAGTTGCAGGCCCTGGGACATGCCCAGCAGCGTGCCTTCCAGGCGTGACTTGAAGTCGGCCTGCTCGTGCAGGCGGCGGTTCTCAAGCACCAACTGGCGTTTTTCCAGAGCCCGCCGCAGGCTGCCCAGCAGATGTTGCGGGGTGAAGGGTTTTTCCAGGAAGTCGTAGGCCCCGTTGCGCATGGCCTCCACGGCCATGGGGACATCGCCGTGGCCGGTCAGCAGGATCACTGGCAGATCGGGGTCGTCCGCCTGCAGGCGTTCGAGCAGCTGCAGGCCACCCATGCCGGGCATGCGCACATCGCTGATGATCACACCCGGGAAGTGCTTCGGCAGCTGGCTCAGGCAGTCTTCGGCGCGGGCAAACAGCTGCACGTTGAAGCCCGACAGGCTCAGCCATTGCTCGACCGCTGTGCGGATACTGGCTTCGTCATCGATAACGATCACTGAATTCAACATGCAGGCTCCAGGTCTTGGGGCAGGGTAAGGCTCAGGCGCGCACCGCCAGACAGGTTCTCGGCCTGCAGCTGGCCGCCGACCTCATGGACGATACCGTAGGAGATCGCCAGGCCAAGGCCCAGCCCTTCGCCCACGGGCTTGGTGGTGAAGAAGGGGTCGAAGACCTTGGCCAGGTCGGCCTCGGCTATGCCGCCACCGGAGTCGAGCACACTCAGGCGCCAGCGTTGGCCATCGGCTTCGATGCGTATTTCCAGGCGCTTGTAGCGTTTGTCGGCCATGGCATCGAGGGCGTTGCGCAACAGGTTGATCAGCACCTGTTCCAGGCGGATGGCATCGCCCCGTACCCAGGCCGGGCGTGCGAGGTACAGCGCGACCTCGACCTCTTCGCTGCGGATACGCGTTTCCAGCAGGTGCAGTGCCTGATCGACCACGGTGGCCAGGTCCAGGCGCTCGCGCAAGCCCATCGGGCTGTTACGGGCGAAGGTCTTGAGGTGACTGGTGAGCGCGGCCATGCGCGTGAGCATCTGCTCCAGCGGCTCGAGTGCCTGCCGCGCTTCGGCAGGCCGGCCATTGTCGAGCAGCAGGCGCACGGTTTCCAGTTGCATGCGCTGGGTTGTCAGCGGTTGGTTGATTTCGTGGGCCATGGCCGCCGACATCTGGCCCAGCGCGGCCAGTTTGGCGGATTGCACCAGGCCCTCCTGGGCGGTACGCAGCTCGCGGGTACGTTCCTCGACTTGGCGCTTGAGCTCTTCCCGGCTGCGCTGGCGCAGCCGTGCCAGGCGTAGGCGCTGGCTGATGAACAACGCCGCGAACACCAGGCTCAGCCATACGGCAGCAGCGCCGAGTGCGGCGTTGCGGCCGTCTGCCGCCACCTGCGGCTTGCGCAGCAGGTGCAAGGTCCAGCCCTCGCCTGCCAGCGGCAGGCTTTCCCACAGGTACTCGGCGCTGCCGTCGGGG
This sequence comes from Pseudomonas sp. UBA6699, assembly GCF_002454615.1. Classification (NCBI taxonomy): domain Bacteria; kingdom Pseudomonadati; phylum Pseudomonadota; class Gammaproteobacteria; order Pseudomonadales; family Pseudomonadaceae; genus Pseudomonas; species Pseudomonas sp. UBA6699. The sequence goes on along the minus strand of NZ_DKJF01000032.1, from coordinate 60,040 downwards.
CCTTGTACGCGGCTAAGGGTGCTGTTGGCAGCGAAGCGCGTGAGCACCTGATGGTGCAGCGGCACCAGCGGCTGCTTGTCGTACTGGCGTGTTTCGGCGAGTTCGGCACGGTCGGCGCCGCTCAGTGGCTGCAGCTCGCGGTAGCGCCAGCCGTCCTGGTTGGCAATGAAGGTGATGCCGCGGGCATCGCTGACCAGCAGGATATCGCTGCCCTGGCGCCATTCGCGTTCCAGCTCCGGGAACTCCAGCTTGACCACCATGGCGCCGAGAAAACGGCCATGTTCGTCGTTGACTGCGCTGGCCAGAAAGTACCCCGGTACCCCGCTGGTCACGCCAACGGCATAGAAGCGGCCCGTACCCTGGCTGCGGGTTTGCTTGAAGTAGGGGCGAAAGCCGTAGTTGGAGCCGACGTAGGTGCTGGGTAGCCGCCAGTTGCTGGCTGCCACGGCCAGGCCGGTGTGGTCGAGCAGTTCGAGGGTCGAAGAGTTGGCCGCACCGTTGATACGTTCGAGCTTGCGGTTCAGGGCGCCTTGCACCGTCTCGCTGACCGGGCCGCGCAGGGCGTCGATCAGTTCCGGGTCGAGCGCCAGCACGGCCGGCAGGGCCCGGTAGCGGTCGATCAGCGTATGCAGGGTATTGGCGTACAAGCCCAGTTGCTGGTGGGCACGTTGTGCGTCGTTTTCCATGGCCTGGCGCTTGGCCTGGTGCATCGCCCAACCGGCACTGAGGGCAGTGCCTAGCAGGATCAGCAGGGTAATCAGCCCCAGCCGCAGGGCGCGAAAGGAAAAGGGCATGGCGCGGATCCGGATCATTGGGGCATCGGGGCTGGCCCCCTACGCGGGCTTGCCCGCCCCCACGTGTGAGTACCTGTGGGAGCGGGCAAGCCCGCGAAAGGGCCGGTACAGGCGACCGTTCAGTTACAGCAATTCAAAGCTCTGCTGCTGCACCGCCTGGGAATCCAGCCCGACCTGGACATTGAATTCCCCGGGCTCGGCAACCCGCTGCAACTGGCCATTGTAGAACTTCAGGTCTTCTTCGCTGATACGGAAGCTCAAGGTGCGCGTCTCACCGGGCTTGAGCATCAGTTTCTGGAAGTTCTTCAGCTCTTTGACCGGGCGGCTCATCGATGCCGAGACATCCTGCAGGTACAACTGCACCACGGTCTCGCCTGCCAGCTTGCCGGTGTTCTTCACCGTGACCTTGGCTTGCAGCGTGTCGCCGCGCTTGAGGTTGTTGGCCGACAGCGTCAGGCCCGACAGCTCGAAGCTGCTGTAGCTCAGGCCGTAGCCGAACGGGTACAGCGGGCCGTTGGGCTCTTCGAAGTACTGCGAGGTGTAGTTGCCGGGTTTGCCTGGCGTGAACGGCCGGCCGATACGGGTGTGGTTGTAGTACATCGGGATCTGCCCGACCGAGCGCGGGAAGGTGATGGCCAGCTTGCCGGACGGGTTGTAGTCACCGAACAGCACGTCGGCAATGGCATTGCCGCCTTCGGTACCGGCGAACCAGGTTTCGAGAATGGCATCGGCCTGTTCACGTTCCCAGCTGATCGACAGCGGGCGGCCGTTCATCAGCACCAGTACCAGTGGCTTGCCGGTCGCCTTCAAGGCCTTGATCAGTTCACGCTGGCTGGCAGGAATCTCCAGGGTGGTGCGGCTCGACGACTCGTGGGACATGCCGCGGGACTCGCCAACCACGGCCACTACCACGTCGGCTTGTTGCGCTGCCTTGACCGCTTCATCGATGAGCACCGCAGCGGGGCGCGGGTCGTCGACGATTTCCGGGGCATCGAAATTGAGGAAGTTCAGGTAATCGAGGATGGCCTTGTCGCCGGTGATGTTGGAGCCTTTGGCGTAGACCAGTTTGGCCTTGCCTTCCAGGGCGCGGCGCAGGCCTTCGCGCACGGTGATGGAATGCGCCGGTTTGCCGTCGGCGGCCCAGCTGCCCATCATGTCGATCGGGGCATCGGCCAGGGGCCCGACCAGCGCGAGGGTGCCGGCTTTTTTCAGCGGCAGGGTCTGGTTGTGGTTTTCCAACAGCACCAGGCTGCGACGCGCCACGTCACGGGCGGCTTCGCGGTGCAGGCGGTCGCTGCCGTAGTAGTCTTTCAGGTCGGTTTCGGCCTTGCCAATGCGCACGTACGGGTCCTTGAACAGGCCCATGTCGTATTTGGCCCCTAACACTTCGCGCACGGCCTGGTCCAGTTCGTGCTGGCTCACCTCGCCAGACTTCAGCAGGCCTGGCAGTTCCTGGCCGTACAGGGTGTCGTTCATGCTCATGTCGATGCCGGCCTTGATAGCCAGCTTGGCGGCTTCGCGGCCATCGCGGGCGACGCCATGGCGGATCAGTTCCTGGATGGCGCCGTGGTCGCTGATGGTCACCCCCTTGAAGCCCCACTCCTTGCGCAGCAGGTCGTTCATCAGCCAGGTGTTGGAGGTGGCCGGCACACCGTTGATCGAGTTCAGCGCCACCATGACGCCCCCGGCACCGGCATCGAGTGCGGCGCGGTAGGGCGGCAAGTAATCGTTGTACATTTTCGGCAGGCTCATATCGACCGTGTTGTAGTCGCGCCCGCCCTCTACTGCACCGTACAACGCAAAGTGCTTGACGATGGCCATGATGCTGTCGGGGTTGGCCGGGCTGCTGCCCTGGAACGAGCGCACCATGACCTGGCCGATCTTCGAGGTCAGGTAGGTATCCTCGCCGAAACCTTCACTGGTGCGGCCCCAGCGGGGGTCGCGGGCAATATCGACCATGGGGGCGAAGGTCATGTCCAGGGCGTCGGCCGAGGCTTCGATGGCGGCGGTGCGGCCCACTTTGGCCACCGCGTCCATGTCCCAGGTGGCGGCCATGCCCAGGCCGATCGGGAAGATCGTGCGCTCGCCGTGGACGGTGTCGTAGGCGAAGAACATCGGGATCTTCAGGCGGCTGCGCATGGCCGCATCCTGCATCGGCCGGTTTTCCGGCGCGGTGCGGGAATTGAAGGTACCGCCAATGCGGCCAGCGGCGATTTCCTCGCGAATCTTGTCGCGCGGCATTTCCGGGCCGATGCTGATCAGGCGCAGTTGGCCGATTTTCTCGGCTTCGGTCATCTGGCTGACCAGATGGTCGATGAAGGCCTGCTTGTCTTGCAGGGGCGGGGCGGAGGTGGCGGCGAGGGCCGCCTGACTGGCAAGGCCCATGGCCAGGCCCAGCAAAGACAGTTTCATCATCAGTTCCGTTGTGGGGCCTCTGCCGTATCCAGGGTGGTACGCGCGCGGCCGAAGTTTTCAGGCGGCTATTGTTGTACGATTTGCAGGCAATGCTTCCAGCGGCCGATTATGCCTGAATATGTCACCCGCGGACGAAGCCCCGTATGCCGGGACAACAACTATAAGAAAGCTCAGAGACCGACGGCATGACCCCTTTTGACGAGTATGATCAGCGGCAGATTGCCGAAGCCATAGCCCGTGCCGAGCGGCACACCGACGCCGAACTGGTGACGGTACTGGCGCGGCGTGCCGACGACTATGCGTATTGGCCGCTGCTCTGGGCTGCCGTGCTGGCACTGGCCGTGCCGGGCCTGCTGCAGTGGCTGCTGGGCTGGCCGGGCGTGCGTGGCTTGTTGGTGGCCAACATGCTGCTGTTTGTCGGCTTGTGCCTGCTGCTGCGCAGCCCGCGCCTGGCCGGCTGGCTGATCCCCCGGGTGCTGCGCCGCTGGCGTGCTTCGCGCCTGGCGCACCAGCAATTTCGCGAGCTGAACCTGCAGCGTACGGCGGCTGGCACGGCGGTGCTGATTTTTGTCAGCGAGGCGGAGCGGCATGTGGAAATACTGGTTGACCGCGGCATCGAGCACTGCCTGGATGCCAGCGCTCGGGCGGCACTTGTCAGCCGGCTTGCCGAACAGGTGCGCCAGGGGCGGACCCTGCAGGGTTTTGTCGAATGCATCGAGGCCTGCGGCGAGTTACTGAGCGAGCAGGTGCCACCGACCCATGCGCGTAACGAGCTGCCAAACCGCCTGGTGATTCTCGACTGAGGCAGCATGCAGGCGCAATTGGGTGAGGGCAGGCAGTTCGGGGCTGCTGTGCAGCCCATCGCCAGCTCCTATTGAACGATCCATAACTTGTTCAATTAGCCGGGCCCTTGTGGGAGCGGGCGCGCCCGCGAACATCGGCGTCGCCGGTGCCAGCCACCGCGTTGGGCTCTTCGCGGGCTCGCCCGCTCCCACACAGGCCGCGTCGCGCTTGCGGCAGGTGTTTGCCACAAGCTATGCAGCGCCTGGCCTGGCCTGGCCTGGGCGTGACGCGGCCGTGGGTGGCCAAGGTATGCCTGGCCGCACGGCACACGGTAGAATGAGCGTTCCGCTACCCAAGGCCCCTTTGTCCATGCCCGCCAGTCATTCCGCTTCCGCCGCGCCGGACGCACTCGCCCAGTTCCTCGACCTGCTGAACGCTGCCCTGCAGGGCGGCACGTTAAGCAAGCTGGTGCTGGCGCGCCATGTCGGTGCCGACCAGACCCTGCAACGAATCATCGCCAAGCCGCTGTTGGTCAAGGGCCAGCCCTGCCTGTCACTGGTCTACCGTCACCAGACCCGAGACATCACCCGCAACCTGGCCCTGGACGATGCCTTGACGCTGGTGGCCGAGTTGCTGCCGGGCAGCTTCCGCAACGCCCACCTCTTCGATGCCGATGGCGAAGTACAGCTGACCTTCAGCAAGAAGGGCAAGCCGATGCTTCAGCGCCATGGCGCACAAGCCCCGCGCGAGGCTGCGCCCGCCAGTGGCCATGACCGTGAGAAAAAACGCTACCTGGAGCTGTCGCGTCCATTCCTGCGCGACCTTGGCGTGACCGACGCGCAGGGGGCACTGATCCCGTCCATGTCGCGCAAGTGGAAGCAGATCAACAAGTTCATCGAGGTCTTCGACCACGCCCTGGCCAGCGCCCCGGTGCCGGCACAGCAGGTACTGCGGGTGGCCGACTTTGGCTCGGGCAAGGGCTACCTGACCTTCGCCATGCATGATTACCTGCGCAATACGTTGGGCCGCGAAGCGCAGGTGACCGGGGTTGAACTGCGCCAGGACATGGTCGACCTGTGCAACGCCGCCGCGGTGCGGCTGCAGCATGCGGGCCTGGAGTTCCAGTGTGGTGACGTGCGCAGCGTGGTGCCCGACGCCATCGAGGTGATGATCGCCCTGCATGCCTGTGACATCGCCACCGACTATGCCATCCATACCGGCATCCGCAGCAATGCCGCGATCATCATGTGTTCGCCGTGCTGCCACAAGCAGATCCGCCCGCAACTGCACAGCCCGGGCCTGCTGCAGCCAATGCTGCAATACGGCCTGCACCTGGGCCAGCAGGCCGAAATGCTCACGGACAGCTTGCGGGCGCTGTACCTGGAGGCCTGTGGTTATGAGACCAAGGTGTTCGAGTTCATCTCCCTGGAGCACACCAACAAGAACAAGATGATTCTTGCGGTGAAGCGGCGCCAGCCGGGCGACAACCGTGCGCTGCTGGAGAAAATCGCCCAGCTCAAGGCGTTCTATGGGGTGCAGGAGCATTGCCTGGAGACGCTATTGCGGTGCGACGGGCTGCTCTGAGCGGGCGCGTATCCCTACCATCCCTACAGAATTCCTTTGCCCTTGATCGGTAATGCTTGTAGGGCATTTCCTGGCTGTGCCTTTCAAGTATTTCTTTGATCAGCGTTTCTGTAGTGTGACGTGCTCAATAGTCAGTTAGCCGGGTTGTCATTTGACAACCCATGGGCAGTAAGTCCACACTGGAGAAAAGCTGATGGCCCGCCCCAGTCATGCCAGGAAAGAGGTCGAACTGGCCTTGAGGCACGCGGAATCAAAGGGATGGAGAGTTGTGGTAGGCGGGGGACATTGTTGGGGAAAAATGTATTGCCCTTTCAACGATGCCGACTGTCGATGCGGGGAGTATTGCATTACCAGCATATGGAGCACGCCGCGTAACGCCGGTAATTTAGCGCGACAGTTGAGGCGTGTGGTTGATCACTGTTCGGCTGACAGGCTGGCAATGTGTACCCCCAAGGAGGAGTAGCGATGGAGTATGAATTCACTCTCAGGTATCAGCTGAGCGGGAACGAAGATATCGATGCGTTGCTGGAGCGCCTGGCTCAGTACGGATGTGATGATGCATTGGCTGGTGTAGGTCAACCTGGGCGTCTGGCATTGGCATTCACTCGCCAGGCGACATCTGCCAGGCAGGCCATCGAGAGCGCATTGAGTGATGTTGCCAGAGCGGTTCCAGGCGCTCGCCTGATCGAAGCGACCCCCGATCTGGTCGGGCTCAGCGATGTGGCGGAACTCATCGGTGTATCTCGGCAGAACATGCGCAAATTGATGCTCGCCCATGCAGGTAGCTTCCCAGTACCCGTGCATGATGGCAGCACCGCTCTGTGGCACCTGGCCGATGTGTTGCCATGGCTGCAGGCGCGAGGGAGCTACCCGATCGGCAAGAGCACGTTGGAGCTTGCGCGCATGGCAATGGCCGTTAACGTGTCTAAAGCATACGAACGCGTGCTCGGCGAGCCAGACCTGGCCCCTTCAGCAGGCGCTTGAGGCTGGCCTCAACCTCGGGTGGCCACGGCTTCGATAGACAGCGATGCCTGCCCCAGCGGATGGGTCGTGGCATCGAAGAAGTGCAGTGACGTGCCCGGCATGGCGCCCAGGCGATCGACGAAATGCTGCTTCTGGTTGATCACCGACGCTTCACTCAACGGCCGAATGGCGATCGCCAGGTGCTTGGGCCCGGCCATTCGAATGGCGTCGAGCAGGTGCTGGTCAGTGCTGTCCAGGTGCTGGCCGAACAGGCACAGGCCACGGTGTTCCTGGGCCAGCTGCCCCAGGCACCAGCTCAGGTAGTCCGAGTGGCGGATGGCGCGCAGTTTCTCGTCGCTGCGGTCTTCATTGACGAACAGCGGCACCTCACCGGGAATGTTCACGGCAAAACCTTCCAGCAGCTCGGCGCTCTCGGCGCTGCGTTGACGGGTGGTGCCGTCGGGTTGCTTGAGCAGGTGCAAGCCACCGTGCAGGTGCATCACCCGGGTACCCTCGCTGCTGCGCCGGCGCACATCGAAGTAACCCTGCTCGTCGAACAGGTCGGCGAAGCCCTGAGGGGCATGTTGCAGGGCCCAAGGCAGCAGCAGGTCGTAGTTGCTGGTGTAGACGCTGCGATAGCCACGCAAGGCCTGATTGAGCACGGCCAGGGTTGCCGGGGGCATCAGCCGCCAGGGCAGATGCACGGTGGGCACGGCGTGGATCAGCGCTTCCTTGATCGAGTAATAGCGGTTGAGCGGCGCAGTGGAGTTGATGGCGAGCGCAGCATTGGCGCGCACGGTGGTGTTGAGCGCGCTGAGCACCGGTTCGAACAGCTCCGTGCCCAAGGACTTGAACAGGGCCTGGTCGCTGATCGCCAGGCCTTTCTTGCGACCGGCGCGTTGCGCCTCCTCGAACAGCGAGAAATAGCCGAACGGCTTCCACACTGCGCGGCTGGCGCCGTTACCCAGCAGCAGGGCTTCGCAGGGGTGGCGGGCGGCAAGTTCTGGCCAGGGCAGGAGTGGGGCGTCGAGTACAGGCATGCTGGGTCCATTGGTGGTGCGGGCGCGGGGCGACTTTAGCATGTCAGGCGGGGGCAAGGGGCATCAACCCTGCCTGGCGGCCGGCACGCTGCGCTTGCGGTTACGCCATACCCGGTAGGCCCGGATGCCGGCGCGCACCGAACCGAACAGCAATTTGTCCTCCATCTCGCGCGCCATGCCCGAGCGCACCAGCATGCGCAGGAAGCTGCCGCGGGCACGGGCGATGGCGAAGAAAATGCCCTGCGCGGCCAGGGTATCGCGCACTTCACGCAATGCGGCCATGCCGCTGACATCGATACTGGTCACGGCCTCGGCATCGAACAACACGGCCTTGGGCTGGGCCTCGCCTTGCACCGCCTCGAGAAGGCGCATCTTGAAGTAGTCGGCATTGAAGAACAGGATTGCGTCGTCAAAACGGTAGACCACCAGGCCGGGCACCGTCCGCGCATCCTTGAACTTGCGAATGTCGACCTGGCCTTCGGTGCCCGGCAGCCAGCCGAGCACGGCGTCGGTAGGCTGGTAGATGCTGTACAACAGGCGCAGTATCGCCAAGGTCACGGCAAACACGATGCCAGGCAGCACGCCCAGCCCCAGCACCCCCACGGTGGTCAGCAGGCACAGCCAGAATTCGAAACGGCTCAGGCGCCGAATGTGGCCCAATGACTTGATATCGATCAGCCCCCAGCCAGCCATCAGCAGCACCGCGCCCAGCGCCGCCTGAGGGATCCACGCCATGGGCGCGGTGAAAAACAAAAGGATCAAGGCGATCACCAGGGCGGCGATGATGCCGACCAGCTGGCTTTTGCCCCCGACCATGTCGTTGACGGCGGTGCGCGAGTCGGCACCGCTGATGGCAAAACCCTGGGAAACCCCGGCGGCCAGATTGCTCACGCCCAACGCCACGAACTCGTGGTTGGCGTTGATGGCGTAGCCATGCCGGGCAGCGAAACTGCGCGCGGTGAGCATGGCGCTGCAGAAACTGACCGTGGCGATACCCAGGGCGTCGCGCAGCAGGCTTTTCATTTCTGCCAGGTTGCTGTGTGGCCAGGCCAGTTGCGGGATGCCGGCCGGCACCGGGCCAAGTATGGCGACGCCGAAGCGGTCGAGGCCGAACAGACCCACCAGCAGCATGAACAGCGCCACCACCGTTAGCGCGGCCGGCAGGCGCGGGTAGCGGCGTGGCAGCCAGATCAGCAGGCCTAGGGCGGCCAGGCCGATGCACAACGTCAACCCGTGAATTTCGCCCAGGCGTTGGAGGAAGTTGATCAGGCTGAGGATGAAACCGTCGCCCTCGATGCTGAACCCCACCACCTTGGTCAACTGCCCGGCGATCAGGCTCAGGCCGATACCGTTGAGGTAGCCGATCAGAATCGGCCGCGAGAAGAAGCTGGCGATGAACCCGGCCCGCGCCAGGCCAGCGGCAATCAGCATGACCCCGACCAGTACGGTGACGATGACCGACAGCTCGGCAGTGCGTTGCGGGTCGCCCAAGGCCAGCGGCGCCACGGCCCCGGCAATCATGGCGCAGGTAGCCGCGTCGGGGCCGACCATCAACTGGCGCGAGCTCCCGATCAGGGCGTAGATCATCATCGGCAGCACACAGGCGTACAGGCCGTACTGCGGCGGCAAGCCCACGATCTGGGCGTAGGCGATGGCAATCGGGATCTGGATGGCTGCCACCGACAGCCCTGCCTGCAGGTCGGCGTGCAGCCATTCGCGGCGGTAGTGCAGCAGGTTGGCAAGGCCCGGTAGCCAGCGGGAGAGCAACATGCGTCGTCCTTTCGAAATGTTTCACGAAACCCTGGGCGCATTGAAACGGATCGACAGGCAATTGGCCATGCTGCTGATCATCGAAAGCAGCAGATCGAAGCGATTGGCAGAAACGAAAAAAGGAGCGAACGCTCCTTTTGACAGCGATGACGTTGCCGGAACGCCATGCGGGGGAATGTAATGTGGAGCGGGTAGAGGGAATCGAACCCTCAACTAAAGCTTGGGAAGCTTTCGTTTTACCACTAAACTATACCCGCCTTACGCCGCACTTTTTACCAGAACCCTGCGGGAAATAGAAGCCCACGTTATAAAAAAAGCGTGTCGGCGCCCCATGCCGGCGGCTATCCGCACCAAGGCGCCGAGTTGCTCAGATAGCCAGTGCATGCTGCCCCTGTTGCAGCGGCTGGTAACGTTGCCGGGCTTCACGCAGGGTTGGCTTGAGGAAGCCCAGCATGGCATTGCGGGTGTCCTCGCAGGCGGCCTTGGTCTCCATGTCCAGAAAGTGCCCTGCACCGCGGATAACCCCAAACTGGCTGCGCCCCACGTGTTTGCCGAACTGCCGTGCATCTGCGGCCGTGGTGTACTCGTCGCGTTCACCATTGATGAACAACACCGGAATATCGATAGCGCGCGCGCCCTCCAGTGCCCGTGCCAGGTCATGTTGCAGCACCTGGTTGATGTGGAAGTGCATCTGCGCGTATTCGTGGCTGTCCAGGCTGCTGACGTGCCGGTAGTTGAACCGCTTGAACAGCGACGGCAGGTACTTGCCGATGGTGTCGTTGATCAGGTTGCCGACTTGATAGCGGTCGCAGGCGGCCAAGTACTGGCAACCGCGCGCCAGGTAGTCGCGCATTGGTTCATTGATCACCGGCGAGAACGAACTCACCACGGCCTTCTTCACATACCGCGGCTGGTGCGCCAGTGCCAGTAGCGTGCTGGCACCGCCCCACGAGAACGACATCACGTGGTCGGCCTGGAAGTGATCAATCAGTTCAAGGAGGATATGCGCCTCCGTCTCCTTGCTGATCAGCCGTTCGTGGCGGTTGTGCGGTTTGGATTTGCCCGCGTAGGGCTGGTCGAACAGGACGACATTGAACTGCGGGTGCAGGTTACGCACCGTCTGGGCGAACGAGGCTGTGGTGGCCAGCGAGCCGTTGATCAGGATGATCGTATTCTCAGCCGCATCCGCGCGATAGAACTCCGTGTAAACCCGATACTGACCTTGAATATCAAGTACAGCGATTTCTGGCCTCATGTCATCGACTCCTGGCGCAAAAAGGGTATTCGCGTCACCTGGTGGCTTGTCGCGGCAACGGGTCGTTCACTTTTGGCGGCGGCTTGGCCGAACACTCAAGCCACTGGCTCAAAGAGAGCGCATTCCCGAAACAGGACATCAGGGTGCACGTTCTTTATGACAGGTAGGCATTCGCCTGAAGAGTAACCGGGGCCCTGTGTCGATCCTTGGCACTTGCGTCGACGGTGTTGTTGTATGGCGGGCAATCTGCCGTGCCCCAAGGCATCTAGGCCCTGGGTGGCCGACAAAAAGTGTCTGGGTCTACGATCGTGACTTAGCGGTCACATGCAGACTGACGATTGGGATTCAAGCAGGGGGGCGGGGATCCTGCAAGTGCCGTTCGGGCTTAATTGTGACGTTTGGCGCTGAGCGGTCGTATGGTGCGCGCTCAGCGGTAGGTTGCGCGAGTTCGCGGGCGGGCTAGACGGTGCCTATTTCTTCCCGCGTGAGTTGCCGAAAGGCGCCGGGCGCCAACCCCGGGTCGAGCCGGATCGCCCCCATGCTCTCCCGGTGCAGCCCCACGACCTTGTTGTCGAAAAACCCGAACATGCGTTTGACCTGGTGATAGCGCCCTTCGACAATCGCCAGCCGCGCCTGGCGCGGCCCTAGAATGTCCAGCTGGGCGGGCTGGGTGGTGAGGTTCTCAAAGGCGAAGTAGAAGCCTTCACGGAACTTGGCCACATAGTGCTCGGCAATCTCGTCCTCGGTTTCCACCAGGTACTGCTTGGGCAGCTTGTTCGCTGGCTGGGTCAGGCGGCGCGACCACTGGCCATCGTTGGTCAGGATCATCAGGCCGGTGGTGTTGAAGTCCAGGCGCCCGGCGATGTGCAGGTCTGCACGCAGCGCCGCCGGCAACAGCTCGAGCACAGTGGGGTGCTGTGGGTCGTGGGTTGCGCTCACGCAGCCGGCCGGCTTGTGCAGCATCAGGTAGCGCGCCGGGCGGCCAGCCTGCAGCAACTGCTCGTCCAGTTGCACCCGGCTGAACTCCCGCACCTCGGCCAGCGGGTCGCTGATGACCTGGCCATCCAGGCGCACACGGCGCTGGGCCAGCATCAGCCGGGCTTGCTGGCGGTTGCAGTGGGGCAGGTTGGCAAGGAAACGATCGAGGCGCATGGCTTGGCGTCAGCTGGAAGGGCGTGATTGGAGTTGGTCTTCAACGGCGGCGCAGCGCGGGCACAGGCAGGCTTTGTCCCGCAGCGCGGCGGGCAGTGCCTGAAGCACGCTCGGGTCGATGGTGACACCGTAGCACCAGCAGGCCTGGGTGGTCCGGCGTGGGTCGGCCAGGCTGCAGTGGTTGAGCGCGCCGCAAGCGGGGCAGTGTTGCTGATCAGTCATGGGGTTTCGCTACAGACACGGTTGCGGCCAGCCTGTTTGGCACGATAAAGGGCACGGTCGGCGCGGGTCAGCAGGGTGTGCAGGGTATCCCCCGGTCGCAGGCTGCTCAGGCCGATGCTGGTGGTCAGGCGCAGTGGCTGGTCGTCGTAGCTGAAGGTCAGCTGTTCGGTGCGCTGGCGGATCTTTTCCGCCACCTCGATGGCGTGCCGACCCTCGGCCTCACGCAGCAGCACGATGAATTCCTCGCCACCCCAGCGGCACAGTATATCCGACTGGCGCAGGCTGCTTTGCAGCACATTGGCGAACTGGCGCAGCACTTCGTCGCCTGCCAGGTGGCCATGGGTATCGTTTAACGCCTTGAAGTGGTCCAGGTCGAACAGCAATGCCACCAGCGGGCCATTGTCGCGCTGGGCTTCGCGCAGGGCCTGGGCAGCCAGCAGGTCGAAGCTGCGCCGGTTGAGCAGGCCGGTGAGGCTGTCGAGCGTCGCCAAGGCCTCTGTGCTGGCCTGATGGCGGCGGACCATGGCGTGTACCAGTGCCAGTACCACCAGGGTGATCATGGTGCAGATTGCCAGGTTCAGGTACAGCGAGTGACGGATGCGATCGAGCGCGCCGGTTTCCCGTTTGTCCACCAGCAGGTACCAGTCCAGTTCAGGCAACTGGCGCACGTTGAGGAAGTGGCTGTGCTGGTCGCTGTCACGGTACTCGTGGCTGCCTTCGCTGGGTACCGGCCGTTCGGCCAGCAGGTTTTGCAGTTCGGGGTTGGCACTGAGCCGCTGGCCCACCTGTAGGCCATGCGGGCCGCCTGCCGAGCCGGTCAGCAGCACCTTGCCCTTGGCGTCGGTGAATAGTACCGCGCGCTGGTAGCGTTGTTGGTAGCGGTCGATCAGCTTGACCACCGACGATACGCTCAGGCCGACACCGGCGACGCCGATGAAGCGTTGCTGATAGTCATGCACCTGATAGTTGATGAATACGGTCAGGCTGTCATGGTTGGCCATGTCGAAGTCGACGTTGATCTCATAAGGTGCCTTGAGGTCACGCAGGCGGAAGTACCAGGCGTCGCGCCAGACACCAGGGTCGACATGCTTGAGCACCCCCTTGGCCTGGTAGTAGGTCAGGGTGCGGTCGGACACGAAAAATGAGGTGAAGGTGTCCTGCTTGCCCATGACCTCGCCCAGGTAGCGGGTCATGCGGGCGGTGTCCTGCTCGCCGGACAGCACCCAGTCGCGCAGGAAGGTGTCCTGGGCCATCATCGAGGCGATCAGTACCGGGCGAATCAGGTCTTTCTGGATTTCCGAGTAGACCGTGTCGGAGGTCAGCGGCAATTCGGTGTTGATGATGCCGTCACGGATAGCGCTGCGCGAAGCGAAGTAACTGAGCAGCGAGGTGGCGAGAAAGCCGCAGGCCAGCAGCAACAGGAGGGTGAAGATCAGCGAACGCTGCGAAAACAGGGTGTAACGTAAAGGCATGATCTTCCCATGATGTGTGCCGAGCCGCCCATTCTAGTGAGGTAGCCCTGAAATGACTGCAAGTTATTCGGTGCCCGGGCAGCTGTATCAAATTATTGCAGGAATGGCACTGCACCTTGTTCCCGGTGTCTTATTCAATGTCGATGAACACATTTCGCATCGACGCCCGACAGCGCCGCTGTGCGGGCACTCCAGCGGTCCAGGAGGCCGCCATGTCCTATCGAATCCTGTTGATCGCCCTGCTGGGGTCGATGACTTCCGCCTGCGCGCCTTACTACGAGAGTGGCAGCTACTACCGCTCCGACTATTACACCAGCGACCGCTATGCAGCGCCCGGGTACTATCGTTATGACCGTTACTACGTGGCGCCACAGCCACGCTACTACTACCAGCCGGCACCACGCTACTACTACCAGCCCGCCCCGCGTTACCGCTATCAGCCCGCACCCAACTACCGGCCGCAGCCACGCCCGCCGGTGACCCAGTGGCACGGCAACCCGCGCCATGACTATGGCAACCGCCAGCGTGATGACTACCGGGGTGACCGGGACCGGCACGACTACCGCGATGGCAGCCAGCGCTACCGGCGGGGCGGCTGGCAATCCAATGGGCCAGGCAATGGCGGTGGGCCAGGTGATGGGCCGCGCCGGCAGGGGCAATGGCAGCGCTAGGCAGCCACTGCACTAACCCAGGTCCGCCAGCGGGTGACTGCCCTCCCACACCTTGGCGAAGTGAGCCTCAACCACCGCTGCCGGCACCTGCGCCACATCCGGCCAGTGCCAGCGCGGCTGGTTGTCCTTGTCCAGCAGGCGGGCGCGTACCCCTTCACTGAACTCCGGGTGGCGGCAGCAGTTCAGGCTCATGCAGTACTCCATCTGCAACACTTGCGCCAGTGACAGGTGCCGCGCCCGGCGAATCTGCTCCCAAACCAGATGGGCGGTCAGCGGGCAGCCTTGCTGCAGTCGTTGGCCGGCGTCGGCCAGCAATGGGTCGTCATGGTGCTTCAGGTTTTCCAGCGCGCGCCATGCGGCAGCCGCATCGGCAACATCGAGCAACGCGTCGATCACTGCCCGGCGCGGCAACCATTGAGCGGCCGGTAATTCGGCACACACGCGGTGCTGTTCGGCCTTGAGCAGGCTGTTGAGCTGCAACGCGGTGTGTTCCTGCCAGTTCAGTTGCAGCAGCTCATCGACCAGGGTTTCTTGCTGGTGCTCACCCAGGAAGCGGTCGGCCAAACCCAGGTCCAGGGCATCGCGGGCGTTGAGCGGGGCGCCGGTCAGGCCAAGGAACAGCCCCAGTTTGCCTGGCAGCCGGGCCAGGAACCAGCTGGCGCCCACGTCCGGGTACAAGCCGATGCTGACCTCTGGCATGGCCAAACGGCTGCTGGGTGTGACAATGCGCACGTTGGCGCCTTGCAGTAACCCCATGCCGCCGCCCAGAACATGGCCATGCCCCCAGCACAGCAAAGGTTTGGGGTAGGTGTGCAGGCTGTAGTCCAGGCGGTATTCGGCGGCGAAGAAGGTGGCGGCCAGCGGTGGCACGCTGCCAGGTTGATCGCGGCAAGCCTGGGCCAGCGCGCGCACATCACCCCCCGCGCAGAATGCCTTGGCGCCGCTGCCACGCAACAGCACGCAGACCACCCCGGGGTCGCGCGCCCACGCCTGCAGCTGGTCGCCCAGCGCCTCGATCATCGGCAGGGTCAGGGCATTGAGCGCCATGGGCGCATCGAGGGTGGCGATGCCCATGCGGGCGCCATCGGCGCCAGTAAGCACCTCGCAATGAATGGTCATGGACTACCTCGCGCAAGTCATGGCCCAAGTATGGCTTGCCTGGCCAATCATGCCGGTCGTCGGTCGGATCGTTTGACAAGCGGGTAGGGCTTACCTAGTGTCGCGCCATTGTTTATGGAAGGCCCCATGACTGACGACGACCGTATCAAACTCGAACCCAGCTGGAAGGCCGCGTTGCGCGGTGAGTTCGACCAGCCCTACATGCATCAGTTGCGCGAGTTCCTGCGTAGCGAGTACGCTGCCGGCAAGCAGATCTACCCGCCAGGGCCGCTGATCTTCAACGCGCTCAACTCGACACCGCTGCAACAGGTGAAAGTGGTGATCCTCGGCCAGGACCCTTACCACGGGCCTGGCCAGGCGCACGGCTTGTGCTTCTCGGTGCAACCTGGGGTGGCCACGCCGCCGTCGCTGGTCAATATCTACAAAGAGTTGCAGCGGGACCTGAACATCCCGATCGCCAGCCACGGCTACCTGCAAAGCTGGGCCGAGCAAGGCGTGCTGCTGCTCAACACCACCATGACGGTCGAGCGCGCGAATGCGGCCTCGCATGCCAAGAAAGGCTGGGAGCACTTTACCGACCGGATCATCCAGGTCGTCAGCGAGCAGTGCCCGCACGTGGTGTTTCTGCTGTGGGGCGCCCATGCGCAGAGCAAGCAGAAGCTGATCGATGGCACCAAGCACCTGGTGCTGAAGTCGGTGCACCCGTCACCGTTGTCGGCTTACCGCGGCTTTCTCGGCTGCGGGCACTTCAGCCGCACCAACAGCTTCCTCGAGCAGCGCGGGTTGGCGCCGATCAACTGGGCGTTGCCGCCGTTGTAGTCATGTGGAATGGCGCAGCGCCTGGCCAGCGGGTTCACCGCTCGCCGGGCGCTGCGTTCATCAAGGCCTGGCGTTCCACGCGCGGAACAATGGCTCGGCCAGGAACAGCACCAGCAGCAGCCGCATCACCTGCAGAGCCGTCACCAGTGGCACCGACAGCTGCAGTGTCTCTGCGGTCAGGCTCATTTCGGCAATCCCGCCTGGCATCATGCCCAGTGTCAGCGAGCGCAAGTCCAGTGCCGTCAGGACGCTCAGTGCCCAGGCGGCCAGGGCGGCAATGGCCATGCAAAATGCCGTGGCCAGCAGGGTGCGGGCGAGAAACGATGGGGCGCGGCGGAAGAATTCGCGGTTGAAGTGGCAGGCCAGGGCGCTGCCAATCAACCATTGGCCGATCTGGCTGGCGCCGTTGGGCAGGGCGATCTGCAGGTTGGTGGCCAGGCTCACCGAGGCCGCCACCAGCAGTGGCCCGAACAGCCATGGGTTGGGCTGGCGCAAGCGCTGCCACAGCAGGGCCACGGCAATGCCCAGCGGGGCAATCAGGGCCAACCAGCTCCAACTTACGCTGCCTGCGTGGTTGAGCGCGACGCCGTCGCCCAGCAGGTACTTGAATATTGCCGGTACGCACAACACCACAGCCAGCACCCGCAGGCTCTGCGCGGCCGCCACCTGGCTGAGCACCGCGCCGTTGCGCGCGCCAAGGTTGACCATCTCTCCCGAACCGCCGGGCATGCTGGCGAAGAACGCAGTGGCGCGGTCCTCGCCGCTGCGCCTGAGCAGCCACACGCTGATCACGCTGGTCACGGTAGTGAACACCGCGCTGAAGAAAATCAGGACGAAGTGGCTGGCGACCTGCTCGATCACCGCCG
This sequence comes from Pseudomonas sp. UBA6699, assembly GCF_002454615.1. Classification (NCBI taxonomy): domain Bacteria; kingdom Pseudomonadati; phylum Pseudomonadota; class Gammaproteobacteria; order Pseudomonadales; family Pseudomonadaceae; genus Pseudomonas; species Pseudomonas sp. UBA6699. Next base: position 43,115 of record NZ_DKJF01000032.1, on the reverse strand, counting down.
GGGTGAAGTGCAGGCCAATGCCGATGCCGATGACCCACTGCCCGCATTTGCGGCCATTGGGTATTTCCGGCAATTGCCAGGGCGTCAGGCAGCGCACCAGGATGATCGCCAGCAGCGAGCCGATCATCCAAGGCAAAGGCCAGCCGACCTTGCTGGCGGCAAAACCCCCAGCAAGGCCGACCAGCCCGGTTGCAACGTACAGCGGCAGTGACCGGTCAGGCATCGGCCATGGCCCGACGCTGCTTCGCACGTTTGCGCCAGATGCGCAGCAGCGGCAGGGTCAGCATGCACAGGGTCAGCACCCATACCGACAGGCTGATGGGGCTTGACCAGAGGATGCCCAGTTCACCGTTGGAAATCGACAGCGCGCGGCGCAGGTTCTGTTCCATCAGGCCGCCGAGGATGAAGCCCAGCAGGATCGGCGACAGCGGGAAGTCCAGCTTGCGCAGGATGTAGCCCATGATACCGATGCCGACCATCAGGAACAGGTCGAAGGTGGTGGCGTGCACGGCGTACACGCCGATTGCGGTGATGATGGCGATCACCGGCACCAGCGCCCAGTTTGGTACGGCCAGGATGCGGGTGAAGATGCGGATCATCGGGATGTTGAGGATCACCAGCATGATGTTGGCGATGAACAGCGAGGCGATCAGGCCCCAGACGATGTCTGGCTGCTGCTCGAACAGCAGGGGGCCAGGGGTGATGTTGTACAGGGTCAGTGCACCGATCATCACCGCGGTGGTACCGGAGCCCGGTACGCCCAGCGTCAGCATGGGCACCAGGGCGCCACAGCAGGAAGCACCAATGGCGGTTTCGGGTGCCGCCAGGCCACGGGCGTCGCCCTTGCCGAACTTGCCGCTGGTGCCGGCGAGGCGTTTTTCGGTCATGTAGGCCACGGCGCTGGCCAGCGTGGCGCCAGCGCCCGGCAGCACGCCCATGATGAAACCGAGCAGGCCACAGCGGATATTCACCACGAACACCGAAGCCGCTTCCTTGAAGTTGAACAGCATGCGCCCGGTGGCCTTGACCGCCTGGTGGCCATGGTGGGTCTTTTCCAGCAGCAGGAGGATTTCGCTGATCGAGAACAGGCCCAGTACCAACACCACGAACTGGATGCCATCGGCCAGGTGCACGCTGTCGCCGGTGAAGCGGTAGACGCCGCTGTTGGCGTCGATACCGACCGCCGACAGGAACAGCCCGATCAATGCGGCAATGAAGGTTTTCAGCGGTTTGTCACCGGCCATGCCGCCCAGGCAGACGATGGCGAACACCATCAGCACGAAGTACTCGGCCGGGCCGAAGGCAATCGCCCATTTGGCCAGCAGGGGGGCGAACAGCACCATGCCGCAGGTGGCGATGAGCGCACCGATGAACGAACTCCAGGCCGACAGCGACAGGGCAACGCCAGCCAGGCCCTGGCGGGCCATCGGGTAACCGTCGAGGGTGGTCATCACGGTCGAAGCCTCGCCCGGGATGTTCAGCAGAATCGAGCTGATACGCCCGCCGTACTCGCAGCCCAGGTACACCGCTGCCAGCAGGATCAGCGCCGATTCTGGCGGCAGGCCGAGGGCGAAGGCAATCGGGATCAGCAGGGCCACGCCGTTGATCGGGCCCAGGCCCGGCAGCAGGCCGACCACGGTGCCGATCAAGGTGCCGGACAGGGCGGTGACCAGGTTATAGGGGGACAGGGCAACGCCGAAGCCCTGGCCCAGGTAGCTCAAGGTATCCATGTGTCAGTTCTCCAGTACGCTCAGCAGGCCAAGGGGCAGTGGCACGTCCATCACGCGGTCGAACAGCCAGTAGAGGAAGATGCTCATGCCCACCACCACGATGGCGCTGTGCAGCCAGCGGCCGCCGTACAGGCGCGCCATGGGCAGGCCCACCAGGCTGGCACTGAGAATGAAGCCCAGGGGTTCGAAGGTGGCGGCGAAAACCAGCAGCAGGCCGACGCACGCGGCGATCTTGATCAGGGTTGCGCGGTCCAGTTCTGGTTCGTCGTCCTTGCGCACGATCGGGGTCGGGCGGATAGCCAGGTACAGCAGGCCCAGGCCCATCAGGCCGAGCATCAGCAGTGGGTAGGCACGCGGGCCCACCGGCTCATAGGAAAACGCCGCCTGGTAGGGCCAGGCCATTACGGCAAGCACGGCGCACACCGCCAGCAAGACCAGGGCGAAGAGGCGTTGCAGGATCATGAAGGAATCCTCGTTGGGATCGCTGTAGGAGCGGCCTTGTGTCGCGATCGGCCGCGAAGCGGCCGCAAAGCCAGCCTCTGCGATCTGTCTGAAGCATCGCACGGCTGTTCCAGGGGCCGCTTTGCGGCCCAATCGCGACGCAAGGCCGCTCCTACACAGGGATGGTGGTGGATCCGGCAGGCTTACTGGATCAGGCCAAATTCCTTGGCCAGCGTCTTGTAGTCAGCCACTTGCTTCTTCACATAGCCGTCCAGTTCTTCGCCGGTCATGGCGAACGGGAACAGCTCGCGCTGGTCACGCAGTTTGGCGAAGTCTTCCGAAGCCAGCATCTTGTCGAACGACTGCTTCCACCAGGCGTAATCCTCGTCGCTGACCTTTGGCCCCAGGTAGAAACCGCGCACCACTGGCCAGACGATGTCATAACCCTGCTCCTTGGCAGTCGGGATGTCTTTCATCTCCGGCTCGTCCAGGCGGTTTTCCGAGAACACCGCGAGGATGCGCATGTTGCCGCTCTGAATGTGCGGCATGGAGTCTGAAATGTCGGTCGAGCCCACCTGGATGTGGCCGCCCAGCAGGGCCGTGGCAATTTCGCCGCCGCCTTCCAGGGCCACGTAACGCAGGTCGCGCGGGTTGATCCCGGCGGCCTTGGCGATCAGGGCGGTCTGCATCCAGTCCTGGCTGCCGACGGTGCCGCCAGAGCCGATCACCACTTTGCTCGGGTCTTTTTTCAGTGCTGCGACCAGGTCGTCGAGGGTCTTGTAGGGCGAGTCGCTCTTCACCGCGATGGCGCCGTAACTGGTGCCGACCGCGGCCAGCCATTTCACGGCGTTTTCGTCGAAGCGGCCGAACTTGCCCTGGGCCAGGTTCAGCAACGAACCGCTGGACCAGGCCACCAGTGTGCCGGCGTCAGCCGGGCGTTGGGCGACCACGGCGTTGTACGCCACCGCGCCGACACCGCCGGGCATGTAGGTGACGCGCATGGGTTTGCTGAGGATATTTTCCTGCACCAGGGCGCTTTGCACCAGCTTGCAGGTCAGGTCGAAACCGCCGCCCGGCGAGGCGGGGGCGATACATTCGGGGCGTTTCGGTTCGGCAGCGAGGGCGTTGCCGGCCAACAGCAGGCAGCCGGTAGCGAGGACGAGGCGGCGCAGTGAAAAGGTCATCGTCGATCTCCGTGAATGTTGTTGTTATCGGGTTAGGCTAGCGGCTTACCACAGCGCCACGCTGTAGCTCACCAGCAGCCGCACTTCGTCGGCATCGCGGGCGAGGTTGGAGCGGAATGTGGCGTTGCGCAAACGCACGGCCACGTTCTTCAACGGGCCGCTTTGTACGACGTACTTCATTTCGGTGTCGCGTTCCCACTCTTTGCCTTCGCCACCGGCGGCGCGGCTGACATTATCGCCGCTGATGTAGCGGGTCATGAAGGTCAGGCCGGGCACGCCCAGGGCGGCGAAGTTGTAGTCGTAGCGTGCCTGCCAGGAACGCTCGTCCTTGCCTGCGAAGTCGTTGATCTGCACGAAGTTGACCAGGTAGGGGTCGGCGCCATCCACATAAGGGAACGCGCTGTCGCCCGACAATTGCTGCCACGCGCCACTGACCTTGTGCCCACCCAGGGCGTAGCTGAGCATGCCGTTGAACGTGGTGTTGTCGATGTTGCCGGCCTTGGCGGCACCGGCGTCGTCGCTGATGGCCAGGCGCAGGTCGGCACCGAGGGTGCCTGGGCCCCACGGCTGGGTGGCGACCATGCCGATGAAGTGCTGGCGGTAGATATCGTCGAGCTGGGCGAAGTGATAGCTGCCGGTGATACGGTCGGTGAACTGGTAGTCGAGCCCACCCAGGGCCAGGTGATCGGCGCTGAACGAACCACCGAAGCGGCCATTCTTGTTGTTCAGGGCCAGGTCTTCCCAATTGGTGTCGTTCCGGTCCTTGGCTTTGTCCAGGCGCCCGCCAGTGAACGTCAGGCCCTTTATTTCCTTCGAGGTGAGCAGGCCGCCTTCGAAGGTTTGCGGCAGGATCCGGCCGTCGTTCGGTTGCAGGGTCGGCAGCTCGGGGATCAGCGTGCCGATCTTCAGTTCGGTCTGGGAGACCTTGACCTTGCCGGTCAGGCCCAGCTTGGAATATTCGTCGGCAGCCTTGCCGTCATCGTGGGTCGGCAGCAGGCCGGTATCGGTGCGGTCCGGGCTGGAGTCGAGCTTGATACCGAGCATGCCCAGCGCGTCCACGCCGAAGCCTACGGTGCCATCGGTGTAGCCGGACTCGAAGTTGAGCATGAAGCCCTGGGCCCATTCATCGCGCTTGGATTGTTGCGCGCTGGTGCCGTCGCGGAAATCGCGGTTGAAGTACATGTTGCGGGTTTCGAAGGTGGCCGTGCTGTCTTCGAAGAAGGCGGCCTGGCTCAGCGGGGCGACACCGGCGAGCGCCAGGGCGCTGGCGAGGGTGCTGGGGCGTGAGGCAAAGGAACGGGTAGGCGCAAACGCCTGCGGCTGTGCTGACAGCATCGTCGGTGACTCCGTTTTTGTTCTTATTCGTTGCACCTTGCTGGTGCTTTTTTCGGTGCGAGGCGCGACCGTAGGGCGATGCTAGGCAACGAACCTTTCGCTAACCTTTCAACCTGAAAGGTTGCCTCAAGGGGCTTCACAGGCCCGGCGACAGCGGTACACTCCGCGCCATTGCCCCAGCCGAGAGGGAGAAACCGATGCGTGTGCTGCTGGTCGAAGACCACCTGCAACTGGCCGAAAGCGTGGCCTTGGCCTTGAAAAGCCTGGGCCTGACCGTGGATGTGCTGCACGACGGCGTGGCCGCCGACCTGGCCCTGGCCAGCGAAGAATACGCAGTGGCCGTGCTGGATGTCGGCTTGCCGCGCATGGATGGCTTTGAAGTGCTGGCGCGTTTGCGTGGGCGCGGCAAGACCCTGCCGGTGTTGATGCTGACCGCCCGCAGCGACGTCAAGGACCGGGTCCACGGCCTGAACCTGGGGGCCGATGACTACCTGGCCAAGCCGTTCGAGCTGACCGAGCTGGAAGCCCGGGTCAAAGCCCTGCTGCGGCGCAGCGTGCTCGGTGGGGAGCGCCAGCAGCGCTGCGGGCCGTTGGTGTACGACCTCGATACCCGGCGTTTTGCCCTTGGCGACGACAACCTGACCCTGACCTCCCGTGAGCAGAGTGTGCTGGAGGCGCTGATCGCCCGCCCGGGCCGGGTGATGAGCAAGGAGCAGCTGGCCGCCCAGGTCTTCGGCCTGGACGAGGAGGCCAGCCCCGATGCCATCGAAATCTACATCCACCGCTTGCGCAAGAAGCTCGACGGCCAGCCGGTAGCCATCGTCACCTTCCGCGGCCTGGGCTACCTGCTAGAGCACCGCGATGCGTGACAATGGCAGCCTGCGCGGGCGCTTGATGGGCAATCTGGCGTTGCTGCTGGTGGTGCTGATGCTGGCCAGCGGCCTGAGCGCCTACTGGAATGGTCGCGAGGCTGCCGATACAGCCTACGACCGTACCCTGCTGGCCTCGGCACGGACCATCGCCGCGGGGCTGTCGCAGCGCGATGGCTCGCTGAGCGCCGACGTGCCTTACGTGGCGCTGGACACCTTCGCCTACGACAGCGCCGGGCGCATTTACTACACCGTGCTCGATATCCAGCAGCGGCTGATTTCCGGTTACGAGAACCTGCCGCCACCGCCGCCAGGCACGCCCCGCACCGACGATTACCCGGCGCTGGCGCGGTTCTACAACGCCACCTACCTGGGCCAGGACGTGCGCGTGGTCAGTTTGCTCAAGGCGGTGAGCGAGCCGAACATGAATGGCATGGCGGAAATCCGGGTGGCCGAGACCGAGGAGGCGCGGGTGAGCATGGCCCGCGGCTTGATGGCCGATACCTTGCTGCGCCTGGGCATGCTGGCGCTGGCGGCGCTGGTGATGGTGTGGTTCGCCGTCAGTGCGGCGCTGCGGCCGCTGGAGCGCCTGCGCACAGCGGTGGAGGAGCGCCAGCCCGACGACCTGCGGGCGCTGCCGGTGGTGCAGGTGCAGCGTGAGTTGGGCCCATTGGTGCGTGCCTTGAACCACTTCACTGAACGCCTGCGTGGCCAGTTCGAGCGCCAGGCGCAGTTCATTGCCGATGCCGCGCACGAACTGCGCACGCCGCTGGCGGCCTTGAAGGCGCGCGTCGAGTTGGGCCTGCGTTCGCCAGAGCCGCAGGCGTGGCGGGAAACGTTGGAGTCTGCCGCCCAGGGCACCGACAGGTTGACCCACCTGGCCAACCAGCTGCTGTCATTGGCACGGGTGGAGAACGGCGCGCGGGCGATTGCCGAGGGCGGTGCGCAGCGCCTGGACTTGAGCCAACTGGCCCGGGAGCTGGGCATGGCCATGGCGCCCCTGGCGCACAAGCGCGGCGTTGCGCTGGCGCTGGAGGCCGAGGCGCCGGTCTGGCTGAAGGGCGAGCCGACGTTGCTCAACGAGCTGTTGAGCAACCTGGTGGACAATGCCCTGGCGCATACACCGCAGGGCGGCAATGTGATCATTCGCGTGCTGGCCCCGGCCGTGCTGGAAGTGGAAGACGACGGGCCTGGCATTCCCGAGGCTGAGCGCGAGCGGGTCTTCGAGCGGTTCTACCGGCGCAGTGCGCAGGGCAGCGGGTTGGGGCTGGCCATCGTGGGCGAGATCTGCCGGGCGCACCTGGCGCAGGTGAGCCTGCATGATGGCGCGAAGGGCGGGTTGCGGGTACGGGTGAGTTTTATCGCGGACTGACGCGGTGCCTGTGCTGGCCCACCGCCGGCCAGCGCAGGTTTGAGCGGGTCAGCGCAACATGCTCCGCGCCTCAAGCAACTCTTCCACCTCAAGTTCGGTACCGAACGGCAAGCCCAGGTGGCGGTACGCCGGCAGCGCCGCCAACGGCCGCTGGCGCCCACGTTGGCTGATGCAACGCGCGATCTGCACGATGTCGATGTAGTCGACCTTGTCAGTCTGGCGGTCCAGGTCCTGAACCTGCGAGGGCAGGTTGACCAATTGCTCCGGAAACTCCCACGCCTTGAGAATCTTGTCACCCAGCGCCGGCTGGATCTGCTCGATCACATAATGCAGGCACACCGGGTCGGACAGCAGTTCGTTGTGCTCTTCGGCGTAGATCAGCACGGGCAGCGCGCCAATCTGGTTGACCAGCCCACCCAGGGTCGCCTGCTCAGGTTTGAGCTGGGTGTAGCGGCGCGTGATTTCGTAACTGATGCCCGCCACTTCCAGGCTGTTGGCCCAGATTTCACGCAATTTTTGCTCCACGGCCGACGAGCGGGCGTGGAAAATCTGCTCGATGACCAGGCCGATGGCGAGGTTGCAGCTGTAGTTGATGCCCAGCCGCGTGATGGCGGTGTGCAGGTCGGTCACTTCTACCGCCGCGCGCAGCAGCGGGCTGTTGACGACCTTGATCAGGCGCGCCGAAAGCGCCGCATCACGGCCGATCACCTTGCTCAGGGCCGCTACGCTGATCTCGCTGTCTTCTGCCGCCTCACGGATGCTCAAGGCAACTTCGGGCAGGGTCGGCAGGACCAGGTCATCCTTTTCGATGGCATCGAGCAACTGTGCTTGAACCATCTCGGCCAGCTTGTTCATGGGCGTGTCTACCGCAGTGGTGGTGCGGCCCCGCCACGCGGGCGGGGCAGGCTGGTCAGCGCTGGATTTCCCGGTCGCGGTCCAGTTCGTAAGGCAGGGTCAGCACCTGCAGGCGCGGGCCTTCCAGGCTGCCCAGGTGCAGGTTGTCGTCCTCTACCGCCTCGGCACTCAGCACGGCGAGCAATTCGCAGCCGGCACCGTTGCTGGCGGCCAGCACCACTTCACCGACCGACGAGCCGTGGGTGGGCGAGAAGATTTCCGCCCCCGGCGCCGGAACGGCGGCCTGGTCCAGCGCCAGGCGGTACTGACGGCGCTTGAGCTTGCCCAGGTACTGCATGCGCGCGACGATCTCCTGGCCGGTGTAGCAGCCCTTCTTGAAGCTGACGCCATCGACAGCTTGCAAGTTGATCATCTGGGGAATGAACAGCTCGCGGGTCGGCCCCATGACCTGACCGATGCCGGCGCGGACCTGGCCGAGCAGCCAGTCGTTGAGGCTGCCTTCGGGCAGGGCGGCGGCGAGGGCCTGGCGCACGGGCTCGGCGTTGTCCGCCGCTACCCACAGCTCTACGCGGCCGGCGGACACGGTGACCGCGATCAGCCCGGCCTGGCGCACGGTGCTGCCCGCGGCGCTGGGCAGGTCGATCCCCAGTGCTTGCAGTGCCGCCTCGCCCCCTTGCAGGCCGAAGCGTGCCCAGGCGCTGCTCTCATCGGTGAGCGTGGCCTTTGAAAACACGGCGTACTTCTTCAGGTCGGCCAATTGCGCCTCGAGCAGCTCGCTGGCCATGGCCAGCAGGTAGCCGTTGCCTTCGGGCAGGATACGGAAGCTCGACTGCATGCGCCCCTTGACCATGCAGCGGGCGCCGAGGCCGGCATGTTCCTGGCTGAGATAGTTGATGTTGCAGGTCAGCTGGCCTTGCAGGAACTTGCCTGCATCGGAGCCGCGGACGGCGAGGATGCCCTCGTGGGACAGGGGGCAGAAGAAAGCGGAATCGGCCATGGGTCATCGCGGTGGCTAAAGACTGGCGGCCATCATAGAACGCCGGTAACAAAATAGGTAGGTGAGTAGACCAACGCCCGGTGCCGCTGCGCTCGCCTGGCTGTATACTGGCGGGCCATTCGAGGAGGGCCCCATGGTCGAACAAACTGAACTCAACCGGCTGTTCTGGCACAGCCGCCGCGGCATGCTGGAACTGGACGTGCTGCTGGTGCCTTTCACCCAGGAAGTCTACCCCACCCTCAACGAGGCCGACCGCGAACTGTACGTGCGCCTGTTGAGCTGCGAGGATCAGGACATGTTCGGCTGGTTCATGGAGCGCACCGAGTCTGAAGACCCGGAGCTGCAGCGCATGGTTCGCATCATTCTGGACCGTGTCCAGCCCAAGTGAGTGTTATGAGTGCCGCTGGCAGGGCTCGCGCCGGCTGCTGGCGGTCTACCTGGCATGCCAGGGGGTAGCCTGGCTTGCCGCGTGGGCAAGCGCGCTGCCAGCCTGGCTGGCGTTTACCCTCATCATTGCCTGCCTTGCCCACGCTGCCTGGGCGCTTCCCCGCCGTATTCTCTTGACCCATGAACAGGCCGTTACCGGCTTGCGCCGTGATGTGCGCGGCTGGCAGGTGTACACCCGTGGTGGTGGTTGGCAGCCGGTGCGGCTGTGCCGGGACAGCATGGCCCTGCCTGAGTTGGTGGTGGTGCGCTTTGAGCGCGCCGGGCGCTGGTTGGGGCAAAGCCAGTGTGTACCGCCGGATGCCCTGGGCGCGGACGAGCATCGGCGGTTGCGGGTGCGGTTGAAATTCAGCCGGCGGCGCTGGGGCGCTGCAGCGCTCAGGTCGGGCTGAGCACCGTGTCCTTTGCTTCGTCCAGCATGCCCGGGTAGTCCAGGGTGTAATGCAAGCCGCGGCTCTCTTTGCGCTGCATCGCCGACAGGATCATCAGCTCGGCCACCTGCGCCAGGTTGCGCAGTTCGATCAGGTCGCGGCTGACCTTGTAGTTACTGTAGAACTCGTCGATTTCATCCAGCAGCAGCCGAATGCGGTGCTGCGCCCGCTGCAGGCGCTTGCTGGTGCGCACGATACCCACGTAGTCCCACATGAACCGCCGCAACTCGTCCCAGTTGTGCGCGATGATCACGTCCTCGTCCGAATCGGTCACCTGGCTGGCATCCCAACCCGGCAGAGCCCTTGGCATGCTCACCTGCTGCAGGTTGGCCTCGATGTCGGCAGCCGCGGCGCGGCCATACACAAAACACTCCAGCAGTGAGTTGCTGGCCATGCGGTTGGCGCCATGCAGGCCCGTGAAACTGGTTTCGCCAATCGCGTACAAACCCGGCACATCGGTGTGGCCGCGGTCGTCGACCATTACCCCGCCGCAGGTGTAGTGCGCGGCAGGCACCACCGGAATCGGCTGGCGGGTGATGTCGATGCCAAACGCCAGGCACCGCTCGTACACGGTGGGGAAGTGGCCCTTGATGAACTCGGCTGGCTTGTGGGTGATGTCCAGGTACACGCAGTCCACACCCAGGCGCTTCATTTCGTGGTCGATGGCGCGGGCGACGATATCGCGGGGCGCCAGTTCCTCGCGCGGGTCGAAACGTGGCATGAAACGCTCGCCATTGGGCAGGCGCAGCAGGGCGCCCTCGCCACGCAGGGCCTCGGTGATCAGGAAGCTCTTGGCCTGCGGGTGATACAGGCAGGTCGGGTGGAACTGGTTGAACTCCAGGTTCGCCACCCGGCAACCGGCCCGCCAGGCCATGGCAATGCCGTCGCCACACGCGCCGTCGGGGTTGCTGGTGTAGAGGTAGACCTTGGCCGCGCCGCCAGTGGCCAGCACGGTGAAGCGTGCCCCGAAGGTGTCGACCTCACCACTGTTGCGGTTGAGCACATAGGCGCCCAGGCAGCGCTCGCCGGGCAGGCCCAGGCGCCGCTCGGTGATCAGGTCGACTGCCACGCGCTGTTCAAGCAGCTCGATATTCGGGCGCGAGCGGGCCTGCTTGAGCAGCGTGGTGAAAATGGCGGCACCGGTCGCATCGGCGGCGTGGATGATCCGCCGGTGGCTATGGCCGCCCTCGCGGGTAAGGTGGAACTCGAAGCCGCCATCGTCGACGCTGTAGTGCTCGTCGCGGGTAAACGGTACGCCTTGTTCGATCAGCCACTGTATGGCTTCGCGGCTGTGTTCGACAGTGAAGCGTACGGCGTCTTCATGGCACAGGCCGCCGCCGGCATTGAGGGTATCCTCCACATGCGACTGCACTGTGTCGGTATTGTCCAGCACCGCAGCGACACCGCCCTGGGCCCAGAAGGTCGAGCCATTGGCCAGGTCGCCCTTGCTCAGCACGGCGATGCGCAGGTGGCTGGGGAGGTTGAGTGCCAGGCTGAGACCGGCGGCACCGCTGCCGATCACCAGGACATCATGTTGGAATTGTTGGCTCATGTCGGGACACTAGTAATCTTTGGAGGGGGCGCGGCACAATAGCCACGCGCAGGTGGCATAGTGAAACTATTGTTCGCTCGACCGGGCTGCCTTTATAGCAGCCCCCGGTGGCCAATTTCCATGCCAGCTGCCAGCGTGGCCAACCTTTGTGGGAACTTTCCGACATGGCCGGAAATCCTATGAAGGTTGCCCGCACGCCACAAATTGCCGCGGCGACGCAGGGCGGCAGGCCTGTCCCGGCTGTCCCTGCGTACACGTAACCTGATTATCGACGAAGCCGGCGATGACCGTGCCTCGTCTTCCGTGCAAGCCGACCAAGGGCTGCAGGAAACTTGCTTGGAGGGGAGAACTTTTGCGAAAAGCCCGAGTCTATGGTTGCAAGCCTGAGCGATGGCTGTTGCAACGCTCCTTCGAGTTCACTGAGGAGTGTTCATGCTAACCCAGGAAGAGGATCAGCAACTTGTCGAGCGCGTGCAGCGCGGCGACAGGCGAGCGTTCGATCTGTTGGTGCTGAAGTATCAGCACAAGATTCTCGGGTTGATCGTGCGGTTCGTTCACGATACCCACGAGGCCCAGGATGTTGCGCAGGAAGCCTTTATCAAGGCCTACCGTGCACTTGGCAATTTCCGCGGCGACAGTGCGTTTTACACGTGGCTGTACCGCATCGCCATCAACACGGCGAAGAACTACCTGGTGTCCCGTGGAAGACGGCCGCCAGACAGCGATGTCAGCTCCGAGGATGCGGAGTTTTACGACGGCGATCATGGCCTCAAGGATCTTGAGTCTCCAGAGCGCTCGTTGTTGCGGGATGAGATCGAAGGCACCGTCCATCGCACCATCCAGCAACTGCCCGAAGACCTGCGCACGGCGCTTACCCTGCGTGAGTTCGATGGCCTGAGTTACGAAGACATTGCCAGTGTCATGCAATGTCCGGTGGGTACCGTGCGCTCTCGAATCTTCCGCGCTCGGGAGGCCATAGACAAAGCCCTGCAACCGTTGTTGCAGGAAACCTGAGACAGCGGCGACAGCCAAGAGAGGAACCGCCATGAGTCGTGAAGCTTTGCAGGAATCGCTGTCCGCGGTAATGGATAACGAAGCGGACGAACTGGAATTGCGTCGGGTGTTGAACGCCGTCGACGAAGCCGAAACCCGTGCCACCTGGTCCCGTTACCAGGTAGCCCGCGCAGCCATGCACAAGGAGTTGCTGCTGCCCAACCTGGATATCGCCTCGGCGGTGTCTGCGGCGCTGGCCGATGAAGCCGTGCCGGCCAAGGTCAACAAGGGCCCGTGGCGCAGCATCGGCCGCCTGGCTGTGGCTGCTTCGGTCACCGTGGCCGTGCTGGCGGGTGTGCGCATGTACAACCAGGACGAGATCACCGGTGCCGAGCTGGCTGCCCAGCAGCCGGTCCAGCAGGGCGTGAGCGTGCCACAAGCACAGGGCCCTGCAGTATTGGCAGGTTATACCGAGAGCAGCGAGCAACCGACCGGGCCAATGGCCAACGGTGTGCTGCAGAACCAGGCCGGCTGGGACCAGCGTCTGCCAGGTTACCTGCGCCAGCATGCTCAGGAGTCTGCGCTCAAGGGTACTGAAACTGCACTGCCGTATGCCCGCGCTGCCAGCCTGGAAAACCGTTAAGTAAGGAGGCTCATGCGCGCGCTACCTCTCCTGACGCTGCTGGTTGGCAGCTGCATGACGGTGCCAGCGTTGGCAGCCAATTCTTCGCCCGAGGCGAGTGAATGGCTGAACAAGCTGGCACAGGCCGAGCAAAAACAGAGCTACCAAGGCGCTTTCGTCTACGAACGCAACGGTAGTTTTTCTTCACACGATATCTGGCACAGGGTAGAGGGCGGCAAGGTCAGCGAGCGGCTATTGCAGCTCGATGGCGCAGCCGAGGAAATCGTGCGCGTTGATGGCAAGGTGGCGTGTGTCAGCGGCGCCTTGGCCAGCGGGGTTACCAGCCCTCCAGATACTGCACCGCGTGTGCTTGATCCCCTGAAGCTCATGGGTTGGTACGACCTGAGCGTGGCGGGCAAGTCACGCGTGGCCGGGCGTGACGCGGTGATTGTGACGCTCACGCCGCGCGACCAGCACCGCTATGCCTTCGAATTGCACCTGGACCGCAAGACCGGCCTGCCGCTGCGCTCCTTGATGCTCAACGACAAGGGGCAGTTGCTGGAACGCTTCCAGATGACCCGTCTCGATACCGATGACCTGCCCAGCGACAGCGACCTGCAACCAAGCGCCGCCTGCAAGCCTGTGCAGCATGTGGCCTCGGTCAGCAATGACAACATCGCCGCCTGGCGTTCGGACTGGTTGCCGCCGGGCTTCGAACTGGTCAACAGCACCGTGCACCGCGACCCCAAGCTTGGCAGCTCGGTCAGTAGCCTGATGTACGACGATGGCCTGGCGCGCTTCTCGGTGTTCCTCGAGCCGGTCAAGGATGACGGTGGTAACGATGTGCGCACCCAGCTTGGGCCGACGTCGGCGGTTTCACGTCGCCTGAATACGCCCAAGGGCAAGGTCATGGTGACGGTCGTCGGTGAAATCCCCCTGGGTACGGCAGAGCGTGTTGCCCTGTCCATGCGACCTCAGGATGCCCAGGTACGCCAGTAATGGCGCCCGTTTGCGGGCCGTGCCAAAGGCAGCCGGGCATACGCCTGAAATGAAATTAAAGCATTGTCATTTGCAATCCGGCGGCAAATTTTCTATAGGTCAGGCTTTCAGGAGCCTGGCCTTTCCTGTTTTGTGCAGGGGCCTTTCTAACTACCGCTCGTTGTGACGGGAGCCGTATGTCAATACCACGCTTGAAATCCTACCTAATGATGGTCGCCACCGTGCTGATGCTCGGCCAGGCGCTCACCGCCCAGGCCGACGAAGCCCTGCCGGACTTCACCACGCTGGTCGAGCAGGCCTCGCCCGCGGTGGTCAACATCAGCACCAAGCAGAAGCTGCCGGACCGCCGCGTGGCCCAGGGCCAGATGCCGGACCTGGAAGGCCTGCCGCCGATGTTCCGCGAATTCTTCGAGCGCAACATGCCGCAACAGCCGCGCTCGCCCCGTGGCGATCGCCAGCGTGAGGCCATGTCGCTGGGCTCTGGCTTCATCATTTCCAGCGATGGCTATGTGTTGACCAACAACCATGTGGTCGCCGATGCCGACGAGATCATCGTCCGCCTGTCGGACCGCAGTGAGCTGCAGGCCAAGCTGATCGGCACCGATCCCCGTACCGACGTGGCCTTGCTCAAGGTTGATGGCAAGAACCTGCCCACCGTGAAACTGGGTGACTCCGAGAAGCTCAAGGTGGGCGAGTGGGTATTGGCCATCGGTTCGCCGTTCGGCTTCGACCACTCGGTGACCAAGGGCATCGTCAGCGCCAAGGGTCGCACCCTGCCCAACGATACCTATGTGCCGTTCATCCAGACCGACGTGGCCATCAACCCGGGTAACTCCGGTGGTCCGCTGTTCAACATGAAGGGCGAAGTGGTGGGTATCAACTCGCAGATCTTCACCCGTTCGGGCGGCTTCATGGGCCTGTCGTTCGCCATCCCGATCGATGTGGCGCTCGACGTTTCCAACCAGTTGAAGAAAGACGGCAAAGTCAGCCGCGGCTGGCTGGGCGTGGTGATTCAGGAGGTCAACAAGGACCTGGCCGAATCCTTCGGCCTCGACAAGCCGGCCGGCGCCCTGGTAGCCCAGGTGCTGGAAAACGGCCCGGCCGCCAAGGGTGGCTTGCAGGTGGGTGACGTGATCCTGAGCATGAACGGCCAGCCGATCGTCATGTCGGCCGACCTGCCGCACCTGGTCGGCAGCCTCAAGGATGGCGAAAAAGCCAAGCTGGAAATCATCCGCAACGGCAAGCGCCAGACCCTGGACGTGGCCGTGGGCGCCATGCCGGACGACGACGCCGACATCACCGCCGGTGCCGACGGCAGCACCGAGCGCAGCAGCAACCGCCTGGGTGTCGCGGTCGCCGACCTGACCGCCGAGCAGAAAAAATCCCTCGAGCTCAAGGGCGGCGTGGTGATCAAGGAAGTCCAGGATGGTCCGGCAGCGCTCATCGGCCTGCGCCCGGGTGACGTCATCAGCCACCTGAACAACCAGGCCATCGGCTCGGCCAAGGAATTCACCGAAATCGCCAAGGAACTGCCGAAGAACCGCTCGGTGTCGATGCGCGTGCTGCGTCAGGGCCGTGCCAGCTTCATCACCTTCAAGCTCGCTGAATAAGCGGCCAGGTGGGGCGAAAAGGGCAGCTTCGGCTGCCCTTTTTCATGAATATTCACAATTGGCTGGCGGGTAGTTGTGTACAGTCGGGCAGAGGAATCTCCCATCTGCGAACAGCTTAAGGTACAATGCCCGGCTATTTTTCGGCGGGCGTCCGGCTCGCAGCCTTTTCGAGTGTTGACCCGTGAGTGATTTGAGTCATATCCGCAATTTCTCCATCATCGCCCACATCGACCATGGCAAGTCGACGCTGGCCGACCGTTTCATCCAGATGTGCGGTGGCCTGACGGCTCGCGAAATGGAAGCCCAGGTACTGGACTCCATGGACCTGGAGCGCGAACGCGGTATTACCATCAAGGCCCACAGCGTCACGCTGCACTACAAGGCGCAGGACGGCAAGATCTACCAGCTGAACTTCATCGACACCCCCGGCCACGTCGACTTCACCTACGAAGTCTCGCGCTCGCTGGCAGCCTGTGAAGGCGCACTGCTGGTGGTCGACGCCGGCCAGGGGGTAGAGGCCCAGTCGGTTGCCAACTGCTACACCGCCATCGAGCAGGGCCTGGAGGTCATGCCGGTCCTCAACAAGATGGACCTGCCCCAGGCCGACCCGGACCGCGTCAAGGACGAAATCGAGAAAATCATCGGTATCGACGCCACTGACGCCGTGGCCTGCAGTGCCAAGAGCGGCATGGGCGTGGACGAGGTGCTCGAGCGCCTGGTGCACTCGATCCCGGCACCCGTGGGCGAAATCGATGCGCCGCTGCAAGCGCTGATCATCGACTCCTGGTTCGACAACTACCTGGGCGTGGTCTCGCTGGTGCGCGTGCGCCAGGGGCGCGTCAAGAAGGGCGACAAGATCCTGGTCAAGTCCACCGGCAAGGTGCACCTGGTCGACAGCGTGGGGGTGTTCACCCCGAAACACACCCAGACCGCCGACCTGAAAGCCGGTGAAGTGGGCTTCATCATCGCCAGCATCAAGGACATTCACGGTGCCCCGGTCGGCGACACCCTGACCTTGTCCTCGACCCCCGAGGTCGAAGTGCTGCCAGGCTTCAAGAAAATCCAGCCGCAGGTCTACGCAGGCCTGTTCCCGGTCAGCTCCGACGACTTCGAAGACTTCCGCGATGCCCTGCAGAAGCTCACCCTGAACGATTCGTCGCTGCAGTACATGCCGGAAAGCTCCGATGCACTGGGCTTCGGTTTCCGTTGCGGCTTCCTCGGCATGCTGCACATGGAGATCATCCAGGAGCGCCTGGAGCGCGAGTACGACCTGGACCTGATCACCACCGCACCCAGCGTGATCTACGAGCTGGAGCTGAAAACCGGCGAAACTATTGTCGTCGACAACCCGTCCAAGCTCCCGGATGTTTCAGCCGTGGCCGACTTCCGCGAGCCGATCGTGACCGCGACCATTCTGGTGCCGCAGGAGCACCTGGGTAACGTGATCACCTTGTGCATCGAGAAGCGTGGCGTGCAGCGCGACATGCAGTTCCTCGGCAGCCAGGTGCAGGTGCGCTATGACATGCCGATGAACGAAGTGGTGCTGGACTTCTTCGACCGCCTCAAATCCACCAGCCGCGGCTATGCTTCGCTGGATTACCATTTTGATCGCTACCAGTCGGCCAACCTGGTCAAGCTGGACGTGCTGATCAACGGCGACAAGGTCGATGCCCTGGCATTGATCGTGCACCGCGACAACGCGGCCTACAAAGGCCGTGCGTTGACCGAGAAGATGAAGGAACTGATCCCTCGGCAGATGTTCGACGTGGCGATCCAGGCAGCCATTGGCGGCCAGATCATTGCCCGGACAACCGTCAAGGCGCTCAGAAAGAACGTACTGGCCAAGTGCTACGGTGGTGACGTCAGCCGTAAGAAGAAACTGCTGGAGAAGCAGAAGGCCGGTAAGAAACGCATGAAACAGGTGGGCAACGTGGAAATTCCACAGGAAGCCTTCCTCGCCGTGCTCAGGTTGGATAGCTAGGTCCTATGTCGCTAAATTTCCCGCTGTTGCTGGTCATTGCCGTATTCGTCTGCGGTTTGCTGGGCTTGATCGACTTGCTGTTCCTGGCCCCGCGCCGGCGTGCGGCAATTGCCAACTATCAGGGCAGCGTAAGCCAGCCTGAAATGGCGGTGGTCGAGCGCCTGAACAAGGAACCGTTGCTGGTCGAGTACGGCAAGTCGTTCTTCCCGGTGCTGTTCATCGTACTGGTACTGCGCTCGTTCCTGGTCGAGCCGTTCCAGATCCCTTCGGGGTCGATGAAACCCACTCTGGAAGTGGGCGATTTCATCCTGGTGAACAAGTTCTCCTATGGCATTCGCCTGCCGGTGATCGACAAGAAGGTCATCGAGGTGGGTGACCCGCAGCGCGGCGACGTCATGGTGTTCCGTTACCCGAGCGACCCGAACGTCAACTACATCAAGCGTGTGGTCGGCCTGCCAGGCGACGTGGTGCGTTACACCAACGACAAGCGCCTGTTCGTCAACGGGCAGCCGGTTGCCGAACAGCTGGTAGGTAGCGAGCCGGGCACCTTGGGCAGCGCCACGCTGTACAAGGAAAAGCTGGGCGAGACCGAACACCTGATCCGCAAGGAAATGAGCCGCTATCGCATGCCGCCGGACCAGCAATGGACCGTGCCGGCAGGCCACTACTTCATGATGGGCGACAACCGCGACAACTCCAACGACAGCCGTTTCTGGGATGACCCGAATATTCCCAAGGAGCTGCACGGCATGGTTCCGGACCGGAACATCGTCGGCAAGGCCTTCGCGGTATGGATGAGCTGGCCGGAACCCAAGCTCAGCCACCTGCCCAACCTGTCGCGGGTCGGTTTGATCCATTGATACCCATCGGCGCTGTCCAGCAGACAGCGCCGAATGCATTTCTGACATAGGCTGTGTTCTCAGGGATCGGGAGATTCGCCGCACATCGCGCGGCGGGCCACAGCCAAACAGTCTTTCAGGATGTTGATTTGAACAACGCGTTAAATAACCAACGGGTGGCCGCATGAGTGCTTCCCTTGCCCGTCTGGAGCGAAAGCTCGGCTACACCTTCAAGAACCAGGACCAGATGCTCCTGGCGCTGACCCATCGCAGTTACGCCGGGCGCAACAACGAGCGCCTGGAGTTCCTGGGTGACGCCATTCTCAACTTCGTCGCCGGTGAAGCGCTGTTCGAGCGTTTTCCGCAGGCCCGCGAAGGCCAGCTGTCGCGCCTGCGGGCGCGGCTGGTCAAGGGCGAAACCCTGGCCCGCCTGGCCCGTGGCTTCGACCTTGGTGAGTACCTGCGCCTGGGGTCCGGCGAGCTCAAGAGCGGTGGTTTTCGCCGCGAGTCGATCCTTGCCGATGCGCTGGAAGCACTGATTGGCGCCATTTACCTGGACGCCGACATGGAAACCGCCCGCGAGCGTGTGCTGGCCTGGCTGGCCAATGAGTTCGAGGGCCTGACCCTGGTCGACACCAACAAGGACCCGAAAACCCGCCTGCAAGAGTTCCTGCAGTCGCGCAGCTGCGAGCTGCCGCGCTACGAAGTGGTGGATATCCAGGGCGAGCCGCACTGCCGCACCTTTTTCGTCGAATGCGAAGTGGTGCTGCTGAACAACAAGAGCCGTGGCCAAGGCGTTAGCCGGCGTATTGCCGAGCAAGTTGCCGCTGCGTCTGCACTGATCGCCCTGGGCGTGGAGAATGGCAATGACTGATAGCAACCCGACCCGCTGCGGCTATGTAGCCATTGTCGGCCGCCCGAACGTGGGCAAGTCGACCCTGCTCAACCACATCCTCGGCCAAAAGCTGGCGATTACCTCGCGCAAGCCGCAGACCACCCGCCACAACATGCTCGGCATCAAGACCGAAGGTGATGTGCAGGCGATCTACGTCGATACCCCTGGCATGCACAAGGCCAACGACAAGGCCCTGAACCGCTACATGAACCGCAATGCTTCGGCGGCCCTGAAAGACGTCGATGTGGTGATCTTCGTGGTCGACCGTACCAAGTGGACCGACGAGGACCAACTGGTGCTGGAGCGCGTGCAGTACGTGACCGGGCCGCTGATCATCGCGGTCAACAAGACCGACCGCATGGAAGAGAAGGCCGAGCTGATCCCGCACCTGCAATGGCTGCAGGAGCAGTTGCCGAACGCCGAGGTGATGCCGATTTCTGCGCAGCAGGGCCATAACCTCGAGGCGCTGGAAGCGCAGATCGCCAAGCATCTCCCGGAAAATGACCACTTCTTCCCGGAAGACCAGATCACCGACCGCAGCAGCCGTTTCCTGGCGGCCGAACTGGTGCGCGAGAAGATCATGCGCCAGCTGGGGGCCGAGTTGCCTTACCAGATCACCGTGGAGATCGAGGAATTCAAGCAGCAGGGGCACGTGCTGCACATCCACGCGCTGATCCTGGTTGAGCGCGATGGCCAGAAAAAGATCATCATTGGCGACAAGGGCGAGCGCATCAAGCGCATCGGCTCCGAAGCGCGCAAAGACATGGAAGTGCTGTTCGACTCCAAGGTCATGCTCAACCTGTGGGTCAAGGTGAAAGGTGGCTGGTCCGACGATGAGCGCGCGTTGCGTTCACTGGGTTACGGCGACCTGTAAGCAATACTGTTGGGGCCGCGGTGCGGCCCATCGCTGGCAAGCCAGTTGCCACAGGTACTGCACAAGCCCTGGGGCGATGCGGTCGGTGTGGGAGCTGGCTTGCCGGCGATGGGCTGCACAGCCGCCCCACTGTGCGGTTTTCCTGGCTACAGGGAACGAGTGATTTCCCATGGAACAACCTGTCGGCCAGCCAGCCTATGTGCTGCACAGCCGCGCCTACAAGGAAACCAGTGCGCTGGTGGACTTTTTCACCCCGCAGGGCCGCATGCGCGCGGTACTGCGCCGTGCGCGCGGCAAGGGTGGCAGCCTGGTACGGCCGTTCGTGCCGCTGGAGCTCGAACTGCGCGGGCGTGGCGAGCTGAAGAATGTCGGGCGCATGGACAGCGCCGGCATCGCCGCCTGGTTGCATGGCGATGCACTGTTCAGCGGGCTGTACCTCAACGAGTTGCTGATGCGCCTGCTGCCTGCCGAGGCGCCATTCGTGGCCCTTTTCGAGCACTACGCACTCACCCTGCAGGCCTTGGCCGAGGGGCGCCCGCTGGAGCCGCTGCTGCGTTCGTTCGAATGGCGGCTGCTCGATGAGCTTGGTTACGCGTTTTCCCTGAGCCAGGACGTCAACGACCACCCCATTGCCGCCGATGGCCTGTACCGCTTGCGCGTGGACGCAGGCCTGGAACGGGTCGAGCTGGTGCAACCCGGCTTGTTCCGC
This sequence comes from Pseudomonas sp. UBA6699, assembly GCF_002454615.1. Lineage (NCBI taxonomy): Bacteria > Pseudomonadati > Pseudomonadota > Gammaproteobacteria > Pseudomonadales > Pseudomonadaceae > Pseudomonas > Pseudomonas sp. UBA6699. The sequence continues at coordinate 22,383 of NZ_DKJF01000032.1, read as the reverse complement.
GGCACCGAGCTGCTGGCCATGGCGCAAGCCGATTGGAGCGCGGACGGTGCCTTGCTCGCCGCCAAGCGCCTGATGCGCCAGGCCCTGGCCGTTCACCTGGGCGGCAAGCCACTGGTCAGCCGGGAACTGTTTCGCAAGCGCTGATCACGACGTATGCTGTGGGCCTCAATCTTCAGGAGAGCCTTTCGTGACTCACAGCAACCGCATGCTTCTTGGCGTCAACATCGACCACGTGGCAACCCTGCGCCAGGCCCGCGGCACGCGTTACCCTGACCCGGTCAAGGCTGCCTTGGATGCCGAGGAAGCAGGCGCCGACGGCATTACCGTGCACCTGCGCGAAGATCGCCGGCACATTCAGGAGCGCGACGTGGTGCTGCTCAAGGACGTGCTGCAGACGCGCATGAACTTCGAAATGGGCGTCACCGAAGAGATGATGGCCTTTGCCGAGAAAATTCGCCCGGCGCACATCTGCCTGGTGCCTGAAACCCGTCAGGAGCTGACCACCGAAGGTGGCCTGGACGTGGCGGGGCAGGAGGCACGGATCAAGGCGGCGGTCGAACGCCTGGCACGCACTGGCGCCGAAGTGTCGCTGTTCATCGATGCTGACGAGCGGCAGATCGAGGCCTCACGCCGGGTCGGCGCCCCCGCCATCGAGCTGCACACCGGGCGCTATGCCGACGCGCAAACCCCAGGCGAGGTGGCCGATGAGCTGCGGCGCATTGTCGACGGTGTGGCGTTTGGCGTGGGTCAGGGGCTGGTCGTCAATGCCGGCCATGGCCTGCATTACCACAACGTCGAGGCGGTGGCGGCGATCAAGGGTATCAATGAGCTGAACATTGGCCACGCATTGGTGGCGCATGCCCTGTTCGTGGGCTTCAAGGCTGCTGTGGCCGAGATGAAGGCCCTGATCGTCGCGGCTTCGCGCTGATCTGTCAGTTGCCTGTACCAGCCTATTCGCGGGTACAGGCGGCCGATCACTCGGCAGGAAACACCAGCGTGAAGCGGGTCGGCCCCAAGGGGCTGCTGCTCACCTCGACCCGCCCGCCGTGCAGTTGCATGATCGATTTGACGATCGCCAGCCCCAAGCCGGTCCCGCCCTCCAACCGCGAGCGCCCCGAACCCACCCGGTAAAAGCGTTCGAACAGCTGTGGCTGCTCAGCCGCAGCGATGCCTGGGCCACGGTTCTGCACAGATAGCCGTATTTCGTTGCCTGTACGCTGGATATGCAAGTCGACCGGTTCACCCTCAGGGCTGTGCCGTATGGCATTGCTCAACAGGTTCGACAGCGCCCGTTGAACCATCAACCGGTCGCCCAACGCCGTGCCCCAACCCTGCACCCGCAGCGCTACGCCTTTGAGCTCGGCACTGAAGGTGAACAGCTCGACTACCCGGGCAGTTTCGTCGGCCAACGCTAAGGGCTTGAGCGCCACCTGGGTTTGCGGTTGGCTGACCTGGGCAAGAAACAGCATGTCATTGATGATGCGGTTGAGCCGGGTCAGCTCCTCGATACTGTCTTCCAGCACCTCCCGGTAGTTGGCGTTCTCCCGTTCGCGCGCCAGGGTCACCTGGGCCTTGCCCATCAGGTTGCTCAAGGGGGTACGCAGTTCGTGCGCCAAGTCGTCGGAGAACTGCGCGAGCTGGCTGACACCCTGGTCAAGGCGGTCGAGCATCACGTTGATGCTGCGCGCGAGTTCAGCCAGTTCCAGTGGCAGGCCGCTGGCGGGCAGGCGATGCTGCAGGTCCTGGGCCGAAACCTGGCCAGCGATGCGCCGAAAATGTCGCAGGGGCTTGAGGCCGCGCTGCATCAGCCACCAGGCCCCCGCGCCAATCAGCAGCAGCATCAGTGGCAGCGCCAGCAGGGTTGAGTGCAGGTACGCCTGCAACAGGGCGTTATCGTCGGCGCGGTTGAGCGACATCAGCACCTTGACCGGGGTGTTGTCACGCAGGCGCATCAACCGGCTGACGGTCAGGATCTGGTTGCCGCTGCTGTCGCGCCAGGCGTGAAAGGTTAGGCGTTCGTCGGTGGGCAGCTCAGCGACGCGCGAGTCCAGTGCCGGCCCCAGGCTGAGCAGGTGTGGGTGGCGGCTTTCCTGCGCCAGCACGCTGAGGCTCAGGTTGTCGTGCCCCATCACCAGGTCGAGCAGGGGGTGGGCCCTGGTGCCCAGGTCCTCGCTGCGCAGATCGACCCGCAGGTTGTGCTCGACTTGCAGCATCTTGCGCGCCAGGTCCCCGCGTGCGCGGCTGTCCAGCTCGTGATCCAGGGCGAACACGGCCAGGCAGGCCAGCAACAACACCAGCGCAGCGCCCATCAGCGTGACGCTAAGGCCCAGGCGCAAAGAGAGGCTGGTAGTCTTCAAAAACGCGCCTCCAGCACGTAACCGACACCGCGCAGGGTATGGATCAGTTTGTTGTCGAACGGGTCGTCGATCTTGGCGCGCAGGCGCCGGATCGAGACCTCCACCACATTGGTGTCGCAATCGAAATTCATGTCCCACACCATTGAGATGATCTGCGTGCGCGACAGCACTTCACCGGTCTGACGCATCAGCAGGTGGAGCAGGGCGAACTCCTTGGCGGTCAGGTCGATGCGTTGCCCGGCGCGATAGGCGCGGTGGCGGCCCGGGTCCAGCTCAAGGTCGGCGACCCGCAGGGTACTGGGTTGCAGTTGCTGGTCGTTGCGGCGCAGCAGGCTGCGAATGCGCGCCAGCAGTTCAGGGAATTCAAAGGGTTTGAGCAGGTAGTCATCGGCGCCCAGGTCCAGGCCCTTTACCCGGTCGGCCAGGCGGCCATGGGCGGTCAGCATCATGATGCGCGTGGTCGATTCGGCACGCAGGCGCTGAAGTACGGTCCAGCCATTGAGCTCGGGCAGGTTGACGTCGAGGATGACCAGGTCGTACGGGTGCTGGCGTGCCAGGTGCAGGCCGTCGGTGCCGGTATGGGCGCAGTCGACCACATAGCCGTTTTCGCGCAGCCCTTGCTGCAGGTAATCGGCGGTACGCAGCTCGTCCTCGATGATCAGTAGGCGCATGGGTTGGCTCGGTGTGGTGGAAAGGGGGCGATTCTCGACCCTGTAGTGACATCAGGGTCAAGGCGCAGGATGTTACGGCATGCGTTAGCGGCCGAGGTGTAGATAACGGATTTGTAATGCGGGTGTTATCTGGCTGTCCGTTGCGGCGCCGGCACATTGCAGGACTGTAATCCGCGCCTCACCTTGCTGTTAGCCAGCCTCTGCGACCATGGCCTGACTGATCGGCTACCACGAGGCAACCCCGATGAACCTGACCAAATACCTACTGTTGGCCACCCTTGCCCTGGGCAGCGCCAGTGTCTACGCCGAGGGCGGTGCGGAGCGCTCCAGGCAGTTCTGGCAAGCGTTCCGCGAAGACCAGCAGCGCCTGCACGGCGACAAGCAGCAGGCCGTGGCCGAGCGCGAGCGCAAGGCGCAAGAGAAGGCCCGTGAGGTGGCCAAGGATTGAGTCGCAACAGCGGCGCCGGCACTGCTCCCCGGCGTCGCTGTCTTCAGGCGCCCGCATGGGTAATGCCTGTCAGTTAAGCGTTAGTGGGGCTGCTTTGCAGCCCTTCGCGGGCACGCCCTGAACTCAAGAAATGCGCGATCCCCTGTGGGAGCGGGCGTGCCCGCGAAGGGTCGCAAAGCGGCCCCAAATCGCTTAACTGACTGGCATTACCCCCATGGGCGCTTTTTTTATTTGCGCGCCAGCAGGGTGGCCCGGCGTGGTGCGGGCAGGCCTTCGATGGTCTTGCTGTGGTCGTTCGGGTCGAGGAAGTCAGCCAAGGACTGGTAACGCATCCAGTCGGTGCTGCGCTGCTCTTCAATGCTGGTCACACTCACGTCGACGCAGCGTACGTCGCTGAAGCCGGCACGGCGCAACCAGCGCGCCAACGCCGGTACCGAAGGCAGGTACCAGACATTGCGCATCTGTGCGTAGCGGTCTTCGGGCACCAGCACCTGGTTTTCATCACCCTCGACCACCAGGGTTTCCAGTACCAGCTCCCCCCCTTTGACCAGGCAGTCCTTCAGCGCCAGCAGGTGCTCGATGGGCGAGCGGCGGTGGTAGAACACGCCCATGGAAAACACCGTATCGAACCCTTCCAGGTTGGCCGGCAGTTCTTCGAGCGCGAAAGGCAGATGCCAGGCGGGCAGTTCCGGCAGGTATTGCTGCACCGCCTGGAACTGGCAGAAAAACAGCCAGTTGGGGTCGACGCCGATCACCATGTCGGCGCCCGCACCGAGCATGCGCCACTGGTAGTAGCCGTTGCCACAACCGACATCGAGCACACGTTTGCCCTTGAGATCCAGGTGAGGGGCCACGCGAGACCACTTCCAGTCGGAACGCCATTCGGTGTCGACGTGCACGCCGAACAGGTCGAACGGGCCTTTGCGCCAAGGTGACAGGCCCATCAAGGCCTGGCGCATCTGTGCACGGGTGGCCGCGTCGCAGTCGCAGTCCAGGCGCAGGCCGTTCACCAGGTCGACTTCACTCGGTTGCACGGCGGGCAAGGCTTCCAGCGCACCGCGCCAGCGGTCCAGGTCACCGTGGCCCTTTTCCAGCTTGGCTTGCAGTTGCGCTTGCAGGCCTTGCGACCAGGAAGCCAGGGGGGTACCCGCCAGGCGGCGGACCAGGGAAGACAGATCGATCATGGCAGGGCTATCAACGAGGCGAAGTTAAGGCATTGGAACCACGGCACCACTTTCGAGAAGCCGGCGGCAAGCAGGCGCTCCTGGTGGGTTTCGAGGGTATCGGGGCGCATCACATTTTCAATGGCGCTGCGTTTCTGGGCGATTTCGAGTTCGCTGTAACCGTTGGCCCGCTTGAAGTCCAGATGCAGCTCATTGAGCAGGTCCTGGGCTCGCTCATCGGCGAAGCGCAGTTTTTCCGACAGGATCAACGCACCGCCGGGCAGCAGTGCCTGGCGGATGCGGGCAAGCAGTGCCAGGCGTTGGTCGGGGGCGATGAATTGCAGGGTGAAGTTCATCGCCACCACCGAGGCGGGCTCGAAGGGGAGGGCGAGGATATCGGCTTCGAGCACCTGTACCGGCAACAGCTCCTGGAACATCGAGTCCTGGGCGGTGAGGTACTGGCGGCAGCGCTCGACCATGGCGGCGGAGTTGTCGACCGCGATCACCCGGCAACCATCGCTGCGCACATGCCGGCGCAGCGACTGGGTGACCGCACCCAGCGATGCGCCCAGGTCGTAAAGGGCGGTATGCGGCTGGGCAAAGCGTGCGGCCAGCACACCGAGGTTTTCCACGATGGTTGGATACCCCGGCACCGAGCGCTTGATCATGTCTGGGAACACGCGCACCACGTCCTCGTTGAAGACGAAGTCGGGCACTTGCTCCAGGGGTTGGGCAAAAAGGCGGTCGGGTTGTTTGCTCACGGCGGATCCAGGCTGCGGGTGGTAGGCAAGGGCGGCATTCTAGCCAAACCGCGGCCTGGATGCATGATTGGCTGACCGGCGCTGCAGCTCAGTTGACCCGAAGGGCGCAATCGAAGGTTTGCACGGGCGCGACGTCGGTGGCCCAAGGCTGCTGGTAGACCAGCACCAGCTTGCCTTCACCCCGGGCGTGGGCCTGGTAGCGCCAGGTGGACAAACCCGAGCTGCCGACCATGCCTGTGTCGTCTGGCGCGCTGTAGACCTCGGGGCCAAGGCTGTGCAGTACACCGGCTGCCGGGTCCTGCACACGCCAACGGTAGCCGGTAGAGGGGTTGCTGGGCAGGCTCAGCGTGAGGTTCTGGCCAACCTGCAGGCGGATGGGGCACTCGCTTTCGGCGTCCAGTTCGACGGGTTGAGTGGGTTGCTGGGCGCAGGCGCCCAGCAGGGCGAAGCTCAGGGGAACGAGCAGACGAGGGGCGGCCATGTTGGCTCCGGAGGCTGGCGATGGCCTGAGGATAACCGATGATCAAGGAAATTTGTGGGGCTTGTGCCTGATGCCGGTCAGCCAAGCGATTGGGGCCGCTGTGCGGCCCATCGCCGGCAAGCCGGGCTCCCACAGGCTGGGCGCTGGCTTGCCATCGATGGGCTGCAAAGCAGCCCAGGGCCTGTCAGAACAGTACTTTCGCCACGTCGGCAAAGCGTTTGGCAAAATGCACTGTCAAACCTTCGCGCAGGTAGTCCGGCAGTTCCTCGAAGTCGCCGCGGTTAGGCTCTGGCAAGATCAATTCGAAGATCTTCTGCCGCCGTGCCGCGATCACTTTCTCGCGCACCCCGCCAATGGGCAGCACCTGGCCGGTGAGGGTAAGTTCGCCGGTCATGGCCACCCCTTTCTTCGGTGCCTGGTTGCGGGCCAGCGACAGCAGGGCACTGGCCATGGTGATGCCAGCGCTCGGCCCGTCCTTGGGGGTGGCCCCTTCAGGCACATGCAGGTGAATGAAGGCTTCGTTGAAGAAACCGGGGTCACCCCCGAACTGCTTGAGGTTGGAGCTGACGTAGCTGTAGGCGATCTCGGCCGATTCCTTCATCACATCGCCCAGCTTGCCAGTCAGCTTGAAGCCGCGGTTGAGGGTGTGGATGCGGGTTGCCTCGATCGGCAAGGTCGCGCCGCCCATGCTGGTCCAGGCCAGGCCGGTGATCACACCTTTGCCCGCCAGTACTTGCTCGCTGCGGAACACCGGCATGCCGAGTGCGGCCTCCAGGTCCTTGGTGCCGATTTTCAGCTTGGCGTCCGGGTTTTCCAGCAGCTTGACCACCGCCTTGCGCACCAGCTTGCCCAATTGCTTTTCCAGCTGGCGCACCCCGGCCTCTCGGGCGTAGCCCTCGATCACCGTGCGCAGCGCGCTGTCGCTGATGCTCAGGCTGGCCTTGGCCACCCCGGCCTTTTGCAACTGCTTGGGCCACAGGTGGCGCTTGGCGATGGCCAGTTTTTCTTCGGTGATATAGCCGGACAGGCGGATCACTTCCATGCGGTCCAGCAACGGGCCGGGGATCGAGTCCAGGGTGTTGGCGGTACATACGAAGAGCACTTTCGACAGGTCCAGGCGCAGGTCCAGGTAGTGGTCGAGGAAGTCGACGTTCTGTTCCGGGTCGAGGGTTTCCAGCAGCGCCGAGGCCGGGTCGCCCTGGTAGCTCTGACCCATTTTGTCGATCTCGTCGAGCATGATGACCGGGTTCATCACTTCGACATCCTTCAACGCCTGCACCAGCTTGCCGGGTTGGGCGCCGATGTAGGTGCGGCGGTGGCCCTTGATCTCGGCCTCGTCACGCATGCCGCCGACGCTGAAGCGGTAGAACGGTCTGCCGAGCGACTCGGCAATCGACTTGCCGATACTGGTCTTGCCCACGCCGGGCGGGCCTACCAGCAGCACGATCGAGCCGCTGATCTCGCCCTTCCAGGCGCCAACGGCGAGGAACTCGAGGATGCGTTCCTTGATGTCGTCGAGGCCTGCATGGTGCTGGTCGAGTACCTTGCGCGCGTGCTTGAGGTCGAGCTTGTCCTTGCCGTGGATCCCCCATGGCAGGGCAGTGGCCCAGTCCAGGTAGTTGCGGGTAACGGCGTATTCGGGCGAACCGGTTTCCAGAATGGCCAGTTTGCCCATTTCTTCATCGATGCGTTTGCGCGCCTGCTCGGGCAGGGTCTTGCCTTCCAGGCGCTGCTCGAACTGCTCCAGGTCGGCACTGCGGTCGTCCTTGGTCAGGCCCAGCTCCTGCTGAATGACCTTGAGCTGTTCCTTGAGGAAGAACTCGCGCTGATGCTCGCCAATCTGGCGGTTCACCTCGGCCGAAATCTCGTTTTGCAGGCGGGCGACTTCGACCTCCTTGCGCAACATGGGCAGCACTTTTTCCATGCGCTTGAGCATGGGCACGCAGTCCAGCACTTCCTGCAACTGGCCGCCGGTAGCCGAGGTCAGCGCGGCGGCGAAGTCGGTGAGCGGCGACGGGTCGTTAGGGCTGAAGCGGTTGAGGTAGTTCTTCAGCTCTTCGCTGTAAAGCGGGTTGAGCGGCAGCAGTTCCTTGATCGCGTTGATCAGCGCCATACCGTAGGCCTTGACCTCGTCGGTAGGCTCGGCGGGCTGGCGCGGGTATTCCACTTCGACCAGATAGGGCGGGCGGTGATGCTTGAGCCAGGTACGGATACGCACCCGGGTCAGGCCTTGGGCCACGAACTGCAGCTTGCCGTTTTCACGGCTGGCATGGTGCACCTTGACCAGCGTGCCGTACTGCGGCAAAGCCGAGGTATCGAAGTGGCGGTGGTCTTCTGCCGGCGTGTCCATGAAGAAAAGGGCCAGGCAGTGGTCAGGGGACTTGGCGACCAGATCAAGGGTTTCCGCCCAGGGCTCTTCGTTGACGATCACAGGCAGTACCTGGGCCGGGAAGAACGGGCGGTTGTGGATCGGAATCACATAGACCTTGTCCGGCAGTTGTTGGCCGGGCAGGGCGAGGGCGTGGCCGGCTTGGGCCTGGGGGGTGGTGTGCTCGACTTCGCTGTGTTCGTCGGGGTTTTCCGGGAAATCCTGCTGGTCGCTCATGGGGCACCTGCGTGAATGACTATGGTGCTTAGATGGGGCGCAGGGGATTGGGTTTCAAGTTTCAAGCTGCAAGGTGCAAGCTGCAAGCTGCAAGCTGCAAGCTGCAAGCTGCAAGCTGCAAGCTGCAAGCTACAAGCTACAAGCTACAAGAAAAAAGCGGGACCGCATTGGCCCCGCTTGTACTTGCAGCTTGTAGCTTGTGACTTGCAGCTTATTCAGCCAGTTTGTAAGCGATGATGTAATCGCCCATCCGCGTACCCAGCGAGCCATGCCCGCCCGCGGTCACCAGCACATATTGCTTGCCGTCCTTGCCGGTGTAGGTCATCGGGGTGGCTTGGCCACCCGCTGGCAGGCGGGCTTTCCACAGTTCCTTGCCGTTGTTCACGTCGTAGGCGCGCAGGTACTGGTCGAGGGTCCCGCTGAGGAAACCGACGCCGCCTGCGGTCACGATCGAGCCGCCCATGCTGGGCACGCCAACCGGCAGGCCGATCGGCACGGGTGTGCTGTCACGGGTGGTGCCGTTCTTGTGCTTCCACACGACTTTGTTGGTGAACAGGTCGATGGCGGCCACGTAGCCCCAGGCCGGGGCCTGGCACGGCACGCCCAGGGGCGACATGAACGGGTGCATGGTCACGGCATACGGGGCACCGGTGTTCGGCTGCACGCCGCTGGTTTCGCTTTCGCGCTTGCTGCCCTCGGCAACCTGTTCACGCGGCACCATCTTCGACACGAATGCCATGTAGTTGGGCGAGGTGAACAGCAACTGGCGCACCGGGTCGACCGATACGCTGCCCCAGTTGAACACGCCTACGTTGCCTGGGTAGACCAGCGAGCCCTGCTCGGACGGTGGGGTGTACTGGCCCTCGTAGCGCAGTTCGCGGAACTGGATGCGGCACAGCATCTGGTCGAACGGGGTGGCGCCCCACATGGCTTGTTCGGTCAGGTCCGGGCCCAGCAGGTTGAGGTCGGAACGGGCCTGGGTCGGCGAAGTGTGGTCGCCTTTCACCGCACCTTGCGGCGTGGGGATTTCACGGATCGGCACGATTGGCGTACCGTCGCGGCGGTCGAGTACATACAGGCTACCCTGCTTGGTCGGCACGATGATCGCCGGTTTCACGCCATCGTCGGTCTTCAGGTGCACCAGGGTCGGCTGGCTGCCGACGTCCATGTCCCACAGGTCGTGGTGGGTGAACTGGTAGTTCCAGCGAGCCTTGCCGGTCGCAAGGTCCAGGGCCACCACACCAGCGCTGTACTTCTCGGCGCCTGGGGTGCGGTCAGCGCCCCACTGGTCTGGGGTCTGGTTACCCAGCGGCAGGTAGATCATGCCGAGGTCTTCGTCGACACTGGCGATCGACCACATGTTGGCCGAGTTGCGGCTGTACATCTTGCCGGGGGCCAACGGCTTGGTGTCTTCCGGGTTGTTGCTGTCCCAGTTCCACACCAGGTGGCCGTCGTGCACGTCATAGGCGCGGATAACGCCAGACGGCTCGTTGGTGGACTCGTTGTCGGTGACATGGCCGCCGATGATCACCAGGTCGCGGGTAATGGCCGCGGGCGAGGTGGAGTAATAGCCGCCGGCGGTGAACGGGCCGATGCCGGTTGTCAGGTCGATCACACCCTGGTTGGCGAAGCCTTCGCAGACCTTGCCGTTATCGGCGTTGATGGCGATCAGGCGCGCATCTGCGGTGGGCAGATACAGGCGGCGCGGGCAAGCCTGCGCCACGGCTTGGCCGGCGTCGCTGATTTTCGGGGCCGGGCTGCCGTCGCGGCTGACGTAGCGGTTCTCGTCATAATACGAAACCCCGCGGCAGGTCATGTGGGCAAAGCCTTTGAAGGTGCCGGTGGGGCTCTTCACCTGCGGGTCATAGCGCCAGATTTCCGCGCCGGTGTCCGGGTCGAGTGCCAGCAGGCGGCTATGCGCGGTGCAGGCATACAGCATGCCGTTGACTTTCAGCGGGGTGTTCTGGTTGGTCAGCTCGACCGGGTCGTTCTCGGTCGGCAGGTCACCGGTGCGGATGCGCCAGGCTTCTTCCAGGCGGTAGGCGTTCTGCGGGGTGATCTGGCGCAGTGGCGAATAGCGGTCGCCATGCTCGGTACGGCCATAAGCCTGCCATTCGCCGTCCGGCATGCTCGGCGCGGCGCTGGCCATCTCGCTGCTGTCGCGGCCCAGTTCGCCAAACACCTCACCCGGGTGGGTGAACTGGCTGCCCAGGGCGCAGGCGCCTGCGGCCACCACGGCCACGCTGAGCAGCGCCGTGTTGGCAGTGCTGGCCGGGCCGATCAGCGGGCGGCGCGCCCACGGCAGCAGCAGGACCACGCCGATGGCGAACCAGATGGCCAGGCGCGGCACCAGTTGCCACCAGTCCAGGCCGACTTCTAGCAAGGCCCACACCGTGCTGCCTAGCAGCACCAGGCCGTACAGGCCCAAGGCAATGCGCCGTTGGGCCAGCAGCAGAATGCCCGACAAGGCAAAGCCGATACCGGCAACAAGGTAGTACAGCGAGCCGCCCAGCTGGCTCAACTTGATGCCGCCGGCCAGCAGGGCCAGGCCCATCAGCAACAGCAGCGCGCCAATCAGGCGCGGTAGCCAGCGGCTTCCAGTGTTGGCACCTTCAGTGCTCATTTCAGGTTCTCCGTCACGTCAAAAAAATTCAGAAACTGCTTTGGATCTTCAGGCCACCGACCAGGGCGCCATCAACTTGCGACACGCCGCCGGGATGGCGGATGTACTGCAGGTTCGGGCGGACCGTGAGCCAGTTGGCCACATGAATGCCGTAGTACAGCTCGGCGCTGTATTCCGTGTCTTGCACAGGCAGGAAGCCGGGGTTGTCGTAATCGTCAAGGCCGGCTGCCTGGTTGGCCAGGCGGGCGTTCTTGCGGTAGCCAGGGTTGACGTGCACGCGGGCGAGGGCGAAGCCGATGTCGTCCTTGGCGCGGGCATCGAAAGGCCCTTTGAATACCAGTCCTGCCTGAACATAGTTGTCGATGACATTGGTTTTCTTGTCGTGCATCGTTGCGTTGGCGAATAGGCTCAGGCCACGCGAATGGTCGGAAGCCAGTGCAGTCACCTGCTGCTGGGCGCCGAGCCACACGCCATGCTTGCTCGAGCTGCTGCGGTAGGCGCCGCCGCTCAGGGCTGCCGGCTGGCCGTTGCTGTCCTTGAGAACATCGTGTGCCTTGGCATTACTGTAGTAGTAGCCGGCGCGATATTCCCCTTTCAGGCCTTTGACGCGCGGGCTCCATACCAGTTCGACTGGCATGACCGCACCTTGGGTGCCGCTGCCACTGAGCTTGAAGCCGTTACCTGACTCGAGGTTGGACGGGTTCTGTTCGAACACGCCAACCTGCGCGTACAACGTGGGGCTGAGGTTGTAGCGCACGCGCAGGGCCCATTGGCTGACCGGCCAGTTGTACCAGATGCCACCCACCCAGTTGCCCACCTGCGAGCCGCAGAAGGCCAGGTTCTGGAAGTCACAGGGGAAACTGTTGAAGTCCTCGCCTTCGCCGAAACGGCCGAATTTCACGTCCAGTGCGCCGTCGAAGTACTTCTGCTTGATCCACATTTGCGTCAGCCGCCAGGTTTCACCGCGGCCCCATACTTCCTGGGCCGAGGTAAAGCCACCCACGCGTGGGTCATTGATGCGGTCGTTGCTGATGTTGTCGCCGTGGCGCTCGGTGATGGTCAGTTGCACTTCGGTGTCGTGCCAGCCAAGGATCTTGTCCAGGTCCAGGTGGCTGCCAAAGGTGAACTGGTCGCTGTAGCGCGCGGTACGATCATGGTCGTAGCCACCGTGCAGGTTGCTGCCCATCTCGCCGGTGTAGCCGAGGGTGAAGTCGTAGCCTTGTTCAAGCAACCGGGTGCGGGTGCCGCCCCAGTCGCCGAGCATCCACGGGGAGTCGTTGGCGAACATTTCGCTGGCGCAGGTGGGGGTCGCCAAGGCAGCAAGGGCGACGCCTATGTAACAGGTTTTGGGCAGTTGGAGCATGAGATAGCGCTATCTTCTGATTATTGAAAAAACGGCAAGCGCATCGAAAGGCCAGGCTTTCAATGGATGTGGCAACGTGGGAGTTCAGTGAAGCGTTTCAGCTTGCGGCGGGGAGGATATAGGGGAAGGCGTCAGAAAAAAAGACAAATTGTCGCAGGTCATTATTGTTCAATTGGTAATAATGCCCTTCGGGGTCTGCTCTGCGCAGTACCTGCGCCTACCCAGGTATGGCGCAGTACGTGTAGGAAATGGCTTGCCGGCGATTGGGGCGCAATGCGCCCCCACCATTTCAAAAGGTGGTACGCAGGCCCACTTCCACACTGCGCCCCGGTGCTGGCGCGATATCGCGCAGAATCGAGCTGGCATAGCGCACGGTCTGGTCGGTCAGGTTCTCACCGCGCACGAACGCCAGCCACTGGCTCTGGCCAACGTCGAAGCGGTAGCCGACGCTGGCCCCCAGGGTGGTATAGCCATCGGTGCTGCTTTCGTTGGCCGGCTTGCGGTGCTGAGAGGCGGCGTGCTGCACGTCCACCCGGGCCTGCCAGCGGTCCAGCTCCCAGACCAGGCCACTGTTCAGGCGTAGCGGAGCAATGCGGGGCAGCGGCTCGCCGCTGTCAAGGTTCTTGGCCCGGGTGTAGTCACCCGACAATTCCAGGGCAAAGCTGCCATAACGGTTCTCGACCAGCTGCCAGCGGTCCTGGGCCTCGATGCCGTAGAAGCGTGCCCGCACACCTTGGTACTGGTACTCCGGGAAACCTTCGTCGTGATCATGGTCAGCTTCGTCGTGGTCGTGATCATGCCCGCCTTCGCGCAGGTTGCCGGTGCCGATCAGGCCGATGTAATTGCGGAAGTGGCTGTAGAACAGCCCGACGCTGCCCTTGTGCGTACCGTTGTCGAAGCGTAACGCCAGGTCGGCGGAAATGGCCTTTTCCTTGTTCAGGCTGGCATCACCGACTTCATAGGCACCGGTGGCGACGTGGGCGCCATTGGCATACAGCTCGTAAAAGGTCGGGGCGCGTTCGGTATAGCCAAGGTTGGCCGCCAGCGACCAGACCGGGTCGAGTTGGTACACCGCGCCCGATGACAGGCTGAACGCATTGAAGCTGCTGGTGCTGTTGGCGTCGACGAAGTTCTCGTTGCCTTTGGCATCCGGGTCCACGCGGGTGTGTTCCATGCGTGCGCCCAGGCTCAGGTTCAGGCGCTCGGTCGCTTGCCACTGTTCGAGCATGAACAACGCCAGGCTGTCGGTATCGGTGTGCGGCACGAAGGCCTCTTCGCCCAGGGCAGAGAATTCGTTGCGGCTGACTTGTGCACCGATCACGCCCTCTACCGGCCCGAGCGGCTGGTGGCGGGCTTCGATACGCGCTTCGTAGCCTTTGTTCTTGAACGTGGTGTGAACCTCGCCTTCCTCTATTTCGCTGTGTTCGTAGTCGGTGTAGCCGGCATCGACCTTGACCGAGCTGAACGGGCCGTCGAGGTCGCGCAGTTCGGAGGCGAAGGCGTAGTGGTCCTGTTTCATGTCCAGGCGCACGCCGGATTCGGCCACCGAGCCGTAGTTGCTGTCGTAGCGGCTGTACGACAGGCCGGCGTAACCGTGGTCCCAGTGGTAGGCACCGCCGATGGCGCCGCCATCCTGGCGGCCATCGCTGTTTTCCAGGCGGTGCTTGCTGCCGGGCTCTTCGGCATCGCGCACTTTCGCGCTACGGGCGTAGCCAGGAATGCGCAGGTCATTGAACTGACGGCTGTTGGCATCCAGGTGCAGGGCGAAGGTGCCATCGCCGGCTTCTAGCTTGCCGGCGCTGCTGCGGGTGGTGTCGGCGCCGCCGTATCGCAGTTCACCGGCGCCGTGAATGCCCTCGATGGGGGCGTCCGGGATGCGGTTGTCAAAGGTGTTGACCACGCCGCCAATGGCGTTGCCGCCGTACAGCAGTGCGGCTGGGCCGCGCACGATTTCGACACGATCGACGGTCACCGGGTCCAGCGGCACGGCATGGTCGTAGGACAGCGAGGAGGCATCCAGGGCGCCTACGCCGTTGCGCAGGATGCGAATGCGATCGCCATCCAGGCCACGAATGACCGGGCGGCTGGCGCCAGGGCCGAACCAGGTCGAGGCGACACCGGGCTGCTTGTTCAGGGTTTCACCGAGGCTGCCGTGCTGCTGTTGCAGCAGGTTGTCGCCTTCGAGCACGGTGCTGGGCGCGGCCAGTTGGCGGTTGCCCAGCGGGTTGGCCGTGATCACCTGGGGTTCAAGTTCCACCGCGTGGCTGGGCGAAGCGGCCAGCCAGAGCGCGACGGCAAGGGGGGAAAGGCGAAGCGGTGCAGACAACATGAGAGTGGGACGTTCCTTGGCAGATGCTCATATAATGTTACAACATAACATAACTATTTCAGCATAGAGGTTTCTTCCCTGGCCAGCGTTTTTCTGCGGCCTCGCCGGATCCCACCCGCCACTACACTCGTGTAAGGTGCGCATCTTTCCCACGGAGTACAGCATGAGCACGGCCCAACACAACGCGCTGCACGGCAAGACCCTCGAACAGATCCTTACCGAGCTGGTGGTGCATTACCAATGGCAGGGCTTGGCCGAACGCATTGACGTGCGTTGCTTCAAGAGCAACCCGACGATCAAGTCGAGCCTGACCTTCTTGCGTAAAACCCCTTGGGCGCGGGAAAAGGTCGAGCAGTTGTACGTGAAGCTGCAGCGTCAGGCCTGAACGTGCTGCGGCGACCTTGGCTGACCGGCATGGCGGTGCTGGGCTGGTTCGGCCTGACCGTGCAGGTGTACCTGGTACTGCTGGCGCGTTGGCAGGAGCAGGCCAGCCTGATCGGCGGCCTGATCAACGTGTTTGGCTATTTCACGGTGTTGACCAACACCTTGGTGGCCACGGTGCTCAGTTATGCGGCGTTTGGCCGCGAAGGCCGGGCCAGGCATTTTTTTCTGTCGCCGTCGGTGAGTTCCGCGGTGGCCGCGAGCATTGTGCTGGTAGCGCTGGCCTACAGCGTGTTGCTGCGCCACTTGTGGCAGCCAGAGGGCTGGCAATGGCTGGCCGACGAGTTGCTGCACGATGTGATGCCGGCGCTGTATGCCTTGTACTGGTGGTGTGAGGTGCCCAAGGGCCATTTGCGTCTGCGGCACCTGGCGCTGTGGGCACTCTACCCGGCCGTATACTTTGGCTACGCCTTGTGGCGGGGTAGCGAGATTGGCCTGTACGCCTACCCGTTCATCGATGTGGCGAGGCTGGGGTACGGGCAAGTGCTGCTCAATGCCCTGGGCGTGCTGGCGGGGTTCTGGGGGATCGGGCTGGTGTTGCTGGGGCTGGATCGTTGGCGTGGGGCGCAAAAGTTTGTTTAGCCTGTGCCGGCCTCTTCGCGGGCAAGCCCGCTCCTACAGGAATACCACCGTCTCCAAGGCTGGTGATGTACCTGTGGGAGCGGGCTTGCCCGCGAAGAGGCGTAACAGGCTGAAGCCGATTATTCGTCGTCCCCAGCCCCGTCGGCCCGCCAGTAAGCCGCGGCTTTCAAAGCATCCTCGGGCACGCCTTTTTCCAGCAGCAGCGCCTTGGCCTGGCGGGTCAGGGTTTTTTCCAGCGCTACCCAGGCGTACAACCGGCCTTGCGGCAAGGTCAGGTTCTGCACCAATGCCAGCAGGTCTTCCTCGTGGCGGCGTACCCAGATCACCTCGACCTGCGCCTTGCTCGGCAGCGGCTGGCGCTCCTGCTCATCCTCGATCTGGATCACCGCCAGCACCTGGCGGCCAGCGGGCAGCTCCTCAAGCCGCCTGCCGATTGCCGGGATGGCCGTTTCATCGCCGATCAGCAAGTAGCTGTCGAACACATCCGGCACCACCAGTGAAGCGCGTGGCCCGGCGATATTCAGGGTTTGCCCGACCGCGGCCTGCGCCGCCCACGTGGAGGCAGGGCCGTCGCCATGCAGGACGAAGTCGATGTCCAACTCGTTGGCCACCAGGTCTATGCGCCGTGGCGTGTATTCACGCATGGTGGGCCGTACGCCACTGTCCTTGCCCAGCTTGCGGGCCTCAATGGCCTGTTGCTGCTCAGGGGTTTCGCCGAACAGCAGCTTGATGTGGTCGTCGCTGCCCAAGCTGGTGAAGCCTTGCAGTTCGGCACCGCCGAGGGTGATGCGGCGC
The DNA here is from genome assembly GCF_002454615.1 of Pseudomonas sp. UBA6699. Lineage (NCBI taxonomy): Bacteria > Pseudomonadati > Pseudomonadota > Gammaproteobacteria > Pseudomonadales > Pseudomonadaceae > Pseudomonas > Pseudomonas sp. UBA6699. Next base: position 5,764 of record NZ_DKJF01000032.1, on the reverse strand, counting down.
ATGCGCGGCGTCAGCTCGGTGACCCGCAGCACCTGCAGGCGGCGCTGGCGAATCTCGTGGTTGACGCGGTGAATGCTGTTAGTCATGGGGCGTCTCCGTAGCAGCGTCGGCCGGCCCGGAAGCGATGGCCGTGGCGGTGTGGTTGAGCAGGTCGCGAACCCTATCGATTTCTTCAGGTGTCCAGCGGCCGCTGTGCATGTGCAGCGCATGGCGCAGGTTGCCCACCGCTTCGTGAATTTCAGGCGGGCGGTCGTGGCCGCGCAAGGCGCGCTTGCTGACTTCGATGCGCATGCGCACGCCGTCCAGCGCCACCGCCTGGTCCGCCAGTGCACGGCGGCCGGCCTCGGTGATGGCGTACAGGCGCTTGCTGCCCTGCACCTGGCCGCTGATCAGCTCGGCTTCTTCAAGAAAATTCAGCGTGGGGTAGATCACCCCGGGGCTCGGGCTGTAACTGCCTTCGAACAGGTTCTCGATCTGGCGGATCAGGTCGTAGCCATGGCCGGGCTGGTTTGCGAGCAGGTCGAGCATCAGCAACTTGAGGTCACCGGGGGCAAATACGCGGGGGCCGCGTTCGCCGCGCCCGGGGCGCCGTTCGAAGGGGTCATGGGGGGTATGTTCACGCATGGGAATAGGGGGCTCCTTCTTTGCGATATATCGTAAGATATTACTCAAGATATATCTAAAGACAAGCCCTCAATTGCTGATGATTCTCATCTAATGGTTCGATTCGTCCGCTTTCGTGGTCGAGTTGGCGGCCACTTCCGGCGGCTTGCACGCGTTCGGATTGCCCGGCTGCAGGTATGGCATGAGGATCGGTGCCATGCCCTTGAGTACCTGCACCGGCAGCGCCGAAGTGAACTTGAATGCCTCTGCCGAACGCCCTGGCACGAACGCGGTCAAGGTGCCGAAATGGTTTTCGCCCAGGAAGAACACGAAGGTGGCGGTACGGTTGAGCGACCGCGAGCCGATCAGCCGGCCGCCGGCGCCAAAGCTTTCGATGCGGTTGTCACCGGTACCGGTCTTGCCGCCCATCACCAGGGGCGTGCCGTCCTGCAGCTTGAAACTGCCGGAGATGCGCCGGGCGGTGCCGGCATCGACCACCTGCGACATGGCGCCTTTGAGGGCGCGTGCCACCTCGACCTGCAGAATCCGCACCCCCCGGTCCGGGTCGCTGATCAGTTTGGTCTCGTAGGGGGTGTTGGCGGCAAAATGCAGGGTGTCGATGCGCAGTGTAGGCAGGCGAATGCCATCGTTCTGGATGATCCCGACCAGCTCCGAGAGGGCGGCAGGGCGGTCGCCCGAGCTGCCGATGGCGGTCGCCAGTGACGGCACCAGGTGGTCGAACGGGTAGCCTACGCGCTTCCAGCGCTGGTGGATGTCGAGGAACGCTTCGATTTCCACCATGGTGCGGATGCGGCTGTCGCGAGCGCCCTGGTGGCGGCTCTTGAACAGCCAGCCGTAGACCTCCTGGCGCTCGAAGCGGCTGGCGTTGACCATCTCGCTCAAGGTCGAACTGGGGTTCTTCAGCAGGTAGCCGAGCAGCCACAGGTCCAAGGGGTGGACCTTGGCAATGTAACCCTGGTCGGGCAGGTCGTACTTGCCCGGGCCATAGGCTTCGTACATCTCGGCCAGGCGGCCATCGCTGAGTTTGCCCAGGGCGCTCTTGTCACCCTTGAGGTAGGCGCGGACAAAGGCATTGAACGTTTGCTGGCCCGCTTCGGGGAACAGGTAGCGGTGCACGGCGGCCAACCGTTGCGGGGTCACGCGCATGCTGTCGAGGAAGGTATCCAGGCGCTGTTGCGAGGTCTTGCGCTGGTATTTCTTCCAGAAGCGCATCAGGTAGTTGGTGCCTTCCTTGTCGGCAAAGCGCGCCAGGTATTCCTGGCGACGCGGGTCGGCGTCATCCTTGAGCAGCGGTACGCGGTTGTAGGGCTGCTGGTAGGTCACATAGCGCACCAGGTCGCGCATCAGGCGGATGAAGGGCAAGTTGATCGACTCGCGCAGGGCATCCTTGAGCGTGGGGTTGCGGCTGTTGTCTTCCTTGCGGAAGTTGTTGAACACATGCATGCCGCCGCCGGTGAAAAACGCCTCGCCGGTGCTGGCCGAGTACTTGCGCTCCAGGGCGGCGTCGAGCATGGCATCCAGGCTCTGGTTCTTGCTGTTCTGCGCCAGCCAATCCAGTGACCATTGGGTGATGCGGTCAAGCTCGGCGACGTCGACCTTTTTCAGCTCGGCGACAGGCTTGCCGGCATACTTGTCGTGCAGTTCGGCAATGATCTCCAGGTAGGTCGTCAGTACCCGCAACTTCGCCGTGGAGCCCAGCTCCAGCTTGCTGCCTTCGTTGATGTCGAATGGCTGGTCGGTACTGTCGGTCTGCACCCTGACCCGCGAGCCATCGGCGGTGCGTTCGAACAGGGTGAAGCTGTAGCTCACCTGGTCGGTGGTCTTGGCGGTGAGCAGGCGCTCGCCGATCAGGCCGATCTGCGCAGCGAAAGCCGGGTCGGCAAGGTTTTTCAGGTATTGGCTGACCTGCAATTGCAGGTCAGCCTGCAGGGTGCTGGTAGCCGATACATCGAGGCGGTCGAGGTCGTACAGCGGGCGGTTGAGCATGGCCGCCAGGCGGTTGCGCGCCAGGCTGATACCCTTGTTGGTGACGATGGGCACGATGGTCGGTTGCGCCACCCAGTCGCGGTACACCGCCTTGCTGGCCAGCGCTGCCTCGGCCAGTGGCTGTTCGATGACCTTGTTGGCGGCCAGCACGCGGATGTGCGAGTCGGTCAGCTCGGCCAGTTCCACCCGGCCTTTGGACAAGTAATGCGAGGGCCGCCGCTGGGCGATCATCAGCGACAGCACCTGGCGCAGGGCCAGGCCACGCGCCGCCATGCTTTGCGGGTCAGTGGCGGTGGACGTCAGCGCCTGGTTGACCTGGTCGAAATCGGCGCCGTACCACACCCGCAGCCCCTCGGCCATGCCGTGCACCTCGCCGTGCCCAGGCACGGCCGACAGTGGCACGCTATTGAGGTAGTCACGCACGATGCGCTGGCGGGCCTCGGTGGTGTCGGGGCCGCCCTGGTACGCGCGCACGCTGGCCGAAATCATCTGGCGGATCTTCTCGGCCCCCGACACGGTCAGGCCATCTGGGGAGTGGCGATACTTTTCCAGTTGCGTGGCCAGGGTGCTGCCACCCGCCGACTGGCCGGGCAGCGCCAGGTACTTGGCCACCTGGCTATAGGCGGCCTTGGCGAAGCGCGGCCAGTCCACGGCCGGGTTGTTGCGCGGGTCGTGGGTGTCAAGCAGGTCGCGGTTCTCGATGAACAGCAGGCTATTGACCATCACGGGCGGGATGGCAGCGAAGTCAGGGTACAGGTGCTGCGGGTAGTTGTACTGGTAGAGCATGTCGCCACGGCAGTCGGTGATCGACAGGCCCGCCTGGATCTTCTCGATATAGGGCACGAACAGCCCATGCTCGACGTAGTTCATCAACGCCGGGGAAAACCTGACCTGTTCGCTGATCAGGTAGTCACGCTTGAGCAGGCGCGGCAGAAATTCACCCAGGGCACTGTAGCCCAGGCGTTTGTCGAACGGCCCGTCACCGGGGTAGACGATGGCGTCGCTGGGGCCGGGCTGCAGCGAGTAGGTGAGGGTGCTGGCGAGCTTGCTGAATTCCCGCGACTGCAACTCGGACGTGCGAAATTCGTCGTAGGCGGCGAAGCCGACAGCCACCAGCGCCACCAGCACGATGAGGATGATCAGCCGCCACCATAGCCGACGCTGCCGGGGGGTCTTGCGTTGTGGCGTCTCGGCCGGCGGTGTCTCGGGTGCTTCCGTCCTGCTTGGTTCCGATTGCCACAGTGCGCCCATAGTCTTCAATCCGGCCAGGTATTTTCGTCTTGCTTGCCTGAAGCTTAGACGGTGAGCGGGTATGCGGAAACATTTGTCGGCGCTGATCAAGGTACCGGGGGCTCCGGAGAACTCGCTGATTATTCATGGATATACAGCGAAAACCCCTTCAGCGGTCTTCCTATACTGCTCGCCCCTTCGCCCTGCCGGGTTGCGCTGACCCGGCCCGCAGGCCGGCCCAAAAGGCCAGCTTGGCAAGCCAAGGCCACGCCTATCGGCGTGGCGGGTGCTGCACGAAGGCAAATCCAATAACAAAATGAGGTTGAATCGCTATGCCAGTCGGCAACCACCCTGCCCATGGCCAGCCCACCCAAGGCGGCCCGCTCAAGCGTGAACTGGGCGAACGGCATATCCGTCTGATGGCGCTGGGCGCCTGTATCGGTGTCGGTCTTTTCCTAGGCTCGGCCAAGGCCATCGAAATGGCCGGCCCGGCCATCATGCTGTCCTACATCATCGGTGGCCTGGCCATTCTGGTGATCATGCGCGCCCTTGGTGAAATGGCCGTGCACAACCCTGTCGCCGGCTCGTTCAGCCGCTATGCGCAGGACTACCTCGGCCCGCTGGCGGGCTTTCTTACTGGCTGGAACTACTGGTTCCTGTGGCTGGTGACCTGTGTTGCGGAAATTACCGCGGTAGCCATCTACATGGGAATCTGGTTCCCCGACGTGCCCCGCTGGATCTGGGCCCTGGCGGCGCTGGGCAGCATGGGGGCGGTCAACCTGGTAGCGGTCAAGGCCTTCGGCGAATTCGAGTTCTGGTTCGCCCTGATCAAGATCGTCACCATCATCGCCATGGTGCTGGGCGGCGTCGGCATCATTGCCTTCGGCCTGGGCAATGACGGTGTGGCAGTGGGCATCGCCAACCTGTGGAGCAACGGCGGCTTCATGCCCAATGGCGTGACCGGCGTGCTGATGTCGCTGCAGATGGTGATGTTCGCCTACCTGGGCGTGGAAATGATCGGTTTGACTGCCGGTGAAGCCCGTAACCCGCAAAGGACCATTCCGCAGGCCATCGGCTCGGTGTTCTGGCGCATCCTGCTGTTCTATGTCGGTGCGTTGTTCGTGATTCTGTCGATCTACCCGTGGAACGAAATTGGCAGCCAGGGCAGCCCGTTCGTCATGACCTTCGAGCGCCTGGGCATCAAGACCGCCGCGGGCATCATCAACTTCGTGGTCATCACTGCGGCGCTGTCCTCATGCAATGGCGGCATCTTCAGCACCGGGCGCATGCTCTATAGCCTGGCGCAGAACGGCCAGGCCCCGGCGGCCTTCGCCCGTACCTCGAACAACGGGGTACCGCGCAATGCGCTGCTGCTGTCCATCGGCGCGCTGCTGCTGGGTGTGCTGGCCAACTACCTGGTGCCGGAGAAGGTCTTCGTCTGGGTGACGTCGATTGCCACCTTTGGCGCGATCTGGACCTGGGTGATGATCCTGCTGGCGCAGTTGAAATTCCGTGCCGGCCTTACCCCTGTCGAGCGCCAGGGGCTGAAGTACCGCATGTGGTTGTGGCCGCTGAGCTCTTACCTGGCATTGGCGTTCCTGGTGCTGGTGGTGGGCCTGATGGCGTACTTCGAGGACACCCGGGTGGCGCTGTACATCGGCCCGGCATTTCTGGTGCTGCTGACCGTGCTGTACCACGTGTTCCGGTTGGCACCCAAAAACGTGCAGGGTACGGCCAGTACCGCTTCCTGACCTGAGTTGGCCGGGGCCGCGCTGCGGCCCATCGCCGGCAAGCCAGCTCCCACAGGGATCGCCTTAGGGCTGACAGGTGTTTGCCGCAAGGTATGGCAGCGCCTGTTAGAGCGAGCGCCGCCCGCGCGGCGCAATCGCGAGCTGCGCTCGCTCCTACGTTGTTTCGGGCCAAT
>NZ_DKJF01000066.1:0-6598 GCF_002454615.1 Pseudomonas sp. UBA6699 | reverse complement strand
CGAACACCGGCGCAGCCGGTGCCAGGCACCGCGTCGCCTGCTTCGAGGGCAAGCCCGCTCCCACAATGAATCGCGCAGGCTTTTCAAATTTTGGGAAAGACAGTTGCTCCTACAGGTTGAGGTGTCGCGTGGCCCTGAGGCTTTGCCGGTGTCCGCGGGCGTCATTATTCAGCGCAAAAAAAAGCCGCTGCAAGCCGCAGCGGCCAATCGAGACGTTAGATCAAGGAGCTTCAAAATCTACGTCAGTGCACCTCGCAGGCCTGAAAGGCGGGGGGGAGAGCCCTTCATGCCGGCCAGTGAGTAAAGAATAAGCGCTTGATCCCGTAGGAAAAATAGCCGCTTATGACATTCACCTTTACGTTTCGGGCAACAGTTGCGCAACTGTTCAAGCCGCGGGCGAGTAGCCCATTCGCCAGCTGGTTTCCCGCGTTGCCGCCAGCAACCGCTGTGCCGCCGGGCCATGCTCGTCGGCATGGAAGATCGATGTAGGCCCGACCACGGTCATCACCGCCGCAACCTGCCCCAGGGCATTGAATACCGGGGCCGACAATGCATCCACGCCCGGCATCAACAAGCCGTGTACATGGTGCAGGCCACGTTCGCGTATGCCGGCCAGTAGCGCTTGATAATCGTCGGCAGAGTGCTGCAGGGCGGCCAGTTCACGATCACGCAGGTCCACCGTTTCCCGCTCGGGCAGGTAGGCAGCGAACACCAACCCGGTCGATGAGCTGAGCAGCGGCAGCACCGAACCGATCTGCGTCACCACGGTCACCGCCCGCACCGCGGGCTCGATGCTGACCACGGTCGCGCCCTGGTTACCCCATACGGCGATGAAGCAGCTTTCGTTCAGTTCGTCGCGCAGTTGCGACAGGGGCAATGCAGCAATTTTCAGCACGTCGATGCTGCCCAGCGCCGCCAGCCCCACCCGCAATGCCTCACGCCCCAGGCCGTAATGGTTGGTGGCAGCATCCTGTTCGGCAAACCCGCTGGCGATCAATGCCTGCAGGTAGCGGTGCACCTTGCTCGCCGGCATCTGCACATGCTCGGCCAGGCGTGACAACGAGGTGGAAGGGGCCAATTCAGCCAAGGCCTTGAGGATGTCGGTGCCGACCTCCGCAGAGCGGACTTTCTGCTTGCCGTTGTCGGCGGTGGTACTGGCTTTGGCCATGGACAGCTGCTTCCGGATTCTTCAGTCGGGCCTTTATAGCTTGACGCCATGCGTGGAGCAAATTACGTTATTCGTAATCTGATTACGATAAAAACAATGCAGACCCGCTGCCGCCCACCCCAGGGCCTGCAGCCAACTGCCCGCAACGGCTCGGCCAGAGCCCGGAGGCACCGATGAATCGCGATCCATCACCCGACCTTCACTACCTCAGCGGCTTCGGCAACGAGTTTGCCAGCGAAGCGCTGCCCGGTGCCTTGCCGGTCGGGCAGAACTCGCCGCAGCAGGCGCCCTACGGGCTGTACGCCGAACTGCTGTCCGGCACGGCGTTCACCATGGCCCGCAGCGAGCTGCGGCGGACCTGGTTGTACCGTATCCGCCCCTCTGCCTTGCACCCACGTTTCGAGCGCCTGGCGCGCCAACCGCTACAGGGCCCGCTGGGGGGCATCAACCCCAATCGCCTGCGCTGGAGCCCCCAGCCGATTCCCGCCGAACCCACCGACTTCATCGAAGGCTGGCTGCCGATGGTGGCCAACGCCACGGCAGACAAACCGAGCGGCGTGAGCATCTACATCTATCGCGCCAACCGCTCCATGGAACGGGTGTTCTTCAACGCCGATGGCGAACTGTTGCTGGTGCCGGAACAGGGCCGTCTGCGCATTGCCACCGAGCTGGGCGTGCTGCAGGTCGAGCCGCTGGAGATTGCGGTGATCCCGCGTGGCATGAAGTTCCGTGTCGAGTTGCTCGACGGCCAGGCCCGCGGCTACATCGCCGAAAACCACGGCGCCCCCTTGCGCCTCCCGGACCTGGGCCCGATCGGCAGCAATGGCCTGGCCAACCCGCGGGATTTCCTCACCCCGGTGGCGCACTACGAAGAAACCACCGGCCCGCAGCAGCTGGTGCAGAAGTTTCTGGGTGAGCACTGGGCCTGCGAACTGCAGCATTCGCCGCTGGACGTGGTTGCCTGGCATGGCAGCAACGTGCCGTACAAGTACGACCTGCGCCGCTTCAACACGTTGGGTACGGTCAGTTTCGACCACCCGGACCCGTCGATCTTCACCGTGCTGACTTCGCCCACCAGCGTGCATGGCCTGGCCAACATGGACTTCGTGATCTTCCCGCCGCGCTGGATGGTGGCCGAGAACACCTTCCGCCCACCGTGGTTCCACCGCAACCTGATGAACGAGTTCATGGGCCTGATCCAGGGTGCCTACGATGCCAAGGCCGAGGGCTTCCTGCCGGGTGGGGCGTCGTTGCACGGGGTGATGAGCGCCCACGGGCCCGATGCCGAAACCTGCGAAAAAGCCATTGCCGCCGAGTTGGCCCCGCACAAGGTCGACAACACCATGGCGTTCATGTTCGAGACCAGCCAGGTGCTGCGCCCGAGCGTGCAGGCGCTGCAATGCCCGCAATTGCAGACCGACTACGATAGTTGCTGGGCCACCTTGCCGAGCACCTTCAACCCGAACCGGAGATAACCCATGAACCACACTGCCATTGCCCGTAGCTGGGTCGAGCACGCCAACGGGCACAGCGACTTCCCGCTGCAGAACCTGCCAATGGGCATCTTCAGCCGGCCAGGTGAAGCCAGGCGCTGTGGCGTGGCCATTGGCGACGCAATCCTCGACCTGGAGGCGGTGCTGGCCGCCGGCCTGTTCGACGGCGCAGCCAAGGCTGCCGTCGAGGCGACCCGGGGTGGGGCACTGAACGCATTCTTCGCATTGGGGCGCAGCGCGCGGGTGGCCCTGCGCGAACGCTTGCAGGCATTGCTGGGTGAACACAGCGAACACCAGGCGGCGCTGAAGCCGGCCCTGCTCAACGCCGGCGACTGCCAGTTGCACGTACCGGCGCAGATCGGTGACTACACCGACTTCTACGTGGGTATCGAGCACGCCAAGAACGTCGGCAAGCTGTTCCGCCCCGACAACCCGTTGCTGCCCAACTACAAGTACGTGCCGATCGGTTATCACGGCCGTGCCTCGACCATCCGCCCCTCGGGTACCGAGGTGCGCCGGCCAAAGGGGCAGACCTTGCCGGCCGGGCACACCGAGCCCAGCTTTGGCCCCTGTGCGCGCCTGGACTACGAACTGGAACTGGGTATCTGGGTAGGCCAGGGCAACGCCATGGGTGAAGCGATTGCGGTAGGTGATGCTGCCGAACACGTGGCCGGCCTGTGCCTGCTCAACGACTGGTCGGCGCGCGACATCCAGGCCTGGGAATACCAGCCGCTGGGGCCGTTCTTGTCGAAAAGCTTCATTACCAGTATTTCGCCGTGGGTGGTCACCGCCGAGGCGCTGGCGCCGTTCCGCTGCGCCCAGCCGGCCCGGCCGCAAGGCGACCCGCAGCCACTGCCGTACCTGCTGGACGAGCGCGACCAGGCTGCGGGCGCGTTCGATATCGAGCTGGAAGTGCTGTTGCTGACCGCGCGCATGCGTGAGCAGGGCCTTGCCCCGCACCGCCTGACCTTGAGTAACACCCGCAGCATGTACTGGACCGTGGCCCAACTGGTTGCCCACCACAGCGTCAACGGCTGCCAGTTGCAGCCGGGCGACCTGTTCGGCTCGGGCACCCTCTCCGGTGCCACCCCTGGCTCGTACGGCAGCCTGCTGGAAATCACCGAAGGCGGCAAACTGCCGGTGGAGCTGGCCAGTGGCGAGGTGCGCAAGTTCCTCGAAGACGGTGACGAGATCATCCTGCGCGCCCGCTGCCAGCGTGACGGCGTGGCCAGCATCGGCTTCGGCGAATGCCGTGGCACGGTAGTCGCGGCCAACTGAGGGGGCAGGGCATGGAGCTGTACACCTATTACCGTTCCACCTCGTCGTACCGGGTGCGCATCGCGCTGGCACTCAAGGGCCTGGCCTACCAGGCCTTGCCGGTGAACCTGCTGCAAGGTGAACAGCGTGGCGCCGGCTACAGGGCCGTCAACCCGCAGGGCCGCGTGCCAGCCTTGCGCAATGACGGCGGTGAAGTGCTGGTGCAGTCGCCGGCGATCATCGAGTACCTGGAAGAGGTGTACCCACAGCCCGCCCTGCTGCCGGCCAATGCCGAGCGGCGGGCCAAGGTGCGCGGTGTGGCGGCGATCATCGGTTGCGACATTCACCCGCTGCACAATGTCAGCGTGCTGAACCGGCTGCGCCAGGGCGGTCAGGACGAGGCCCAGGTGAACGACTGGATCGCACACTGGATCAGCCAGGGGCTGGCGGCCGTGGAACAGTTGATTGGCGATGAGGGTTTCTGTTTTGGCGATACCCCGGGCCTGGCCGATGTGTACCTGATTCCGCAGTTGTACGCGGCTGAGCGTTTCGCTGTCGACCTTGGCGGTTGCCCGCGCATTCAACGGGTTGCCGCACTGGCAGCCGCGCACCCGGCATTCGCCCAGGCCCACCCGGCCCGGCAGCCGGACACCCCGGCTCAGTGAAGTGAGCGGTTCGCCGCCGGAAGCTTGCCGATGCGCTCGCACAGCTTCAGGCGCTGGACCGGGTCTTCCGTCAGCAGCAGGGCATGCTCCAGGTCGTAGCGTTCGGCTTGGGGGCAGTCCAGGTGTTGGTAAAGCGAGGCGCGGGTCATGTAGTCCGCGACCTGCACCGGCCCTAATTGCATGACCCGTTCGGCGTCGATCAACGCCGCCAGGTGGTTGTCATTGCTGATATGCAGTTGGCGCAGGTTGCGCGACAGGCGCTGCAGCATCTGCTGCGCGCTGGCGGTGCGCAGGTGCTCTGCCGTCAGCGGGAGGTCGGGGCCAAACTGGCGTGCCAGCAGCTCGCGACAGTCGCTGGGGTACAGGCGCCTGCCGCCACAGGGGTCGAGCAGGTGGTCGGCACCCGGCACGCGCAACAGGAAGTGCCCGGGAAAACCCACGCCCTCCAGCGGTATGCACAAACGCCTGGCCAGCTCGAGGGCGAGGATGGCCAGGGCCAGCGGTTGGCCTCGGCGGCGTTGCAGCACCTTGTCCAGCATGGCGGCATGTGGCCGCAACGGCAGGTATTCGTCTTGCACAAACCCCAGTGCATTCAGTTGGCGCAGCAGAGGCTGTGCCAGTTCACTCAACGGTAGCATGGGCAGGTGGGCACTGATTTCGCGCTGCAGGTCGTGCACGGTGGCAAGGCTGGCGGCAGGCGCGACGTTAGGGTCGTGCTCGGCGGCAACCCACAATGCGGCTTCCAGCAGGGCGACGGGCTCGCGTTCCAGGCAGGCCAGGCAGGCTTGACGTGGGTTCATGGGGCTTCTCCACACTCGCTTGAGTATTAGCTGCCGTGCGGGGTTTCGTCCAGTGGTCTGCCGGCGGCTGCAAACATGAGGCCGGGCTTATACTGGGTGCAGCACCTGTTGGGGAGCCTGTCGATGTTCGCGCTGATGCAAAGCACCCGTACCCAGTCACTGCACTTGTTCACCGACCCGCCCACGGGCCTGAAAGCGGTGGTGGCGATCCACAGCCAGCAGTTGGGGCCGGCGCTGGGTGGCTGCCGCTACCTGCCGTACGCCGATGACGAAAGCGCCATGGCCGACGCCATCCGCCTGGCCCAGGGCATGAGCTACAAAGCGGCACTGGCGGGCTTGCCCGTTGGGGGCGGCAAGGCGGTGATCTTGCGCAACCCGCATGTGGAAAACCGCGCAGCTTTGTTCGAGGCCTTCGGCCGCTTCGTCGATACCTTGCAAGGGCGTTTCATCATTGCCGTGGACAGTGGCACCTCGACCCTGGACATGGACTGCATCGCCCAGAGCACGCCGCATGTGACCAGTACCACGGCCTCGGGTGATCCCTCACCGCATGCGGCAATGGGGGTATTCGCCGGCATCCGCGCCACGTCCTATGCCCGCTTGGGCAGCTACAACCTCGAAGGCCTGCGGGTAGCGGTGCAAGGGCTGGGTAATGTTGGCTACGCCCTGGCCGAACAACTGCATGCGGCGGGGGCGGAACTGTTGGTGAGTGACCTGGACACAGGGCGGGTACGGCTGGCTGTTGAGCAGCTCGATGCCCACCCGGTGACCCACGATGCGTTGATCAGCACCCCCTGCGACATCTTTGCCCCGTGCGGTGTGGGGCCCGTGCTGAACGGGCAGAGCGTGATGCAACTGCGCTGCGCGGCAGTGGCGGGGGCGGCGAACAACCAGCTGACCACCTTGCAGGTGGCTGACCAGCTGGAGACCCGCGGGATACTGTATGCGCCCGATTACGTGATCAATGCCGGTGGCTTGATTTACGTGGCGCTCACCCACCGTGGCGAAGACCTGGGCACCATCACCTCGCACCTGGCACGCATACCTTCGCGGCTGACCGAAGTGTTCGGCCATGCCCAAGCAGAGAAACGCTCGCCGGCGCGGGTGGCGCAGATGTTGGCGGAGCGGTTGTTGTATGGCTGACGGGGTTTGTGTTGCATGCACCGGCCTCATCGCTGGCAAGCGAGCCCACGGGGATCGCATCAGGGCTGACAG
>NZ_DKJF01000042.1:0-3148 GCF_002454615.1 Pseudomonas sp. UBA6699 | reverse complement strand
CTCTTGGCGCATGCCTCAAAGTCGCGTCGTACGAACAAGGCGGCCGCGCGCATCTGGCACAGGGGTTACTGGCCCGAAACAGACGTAGGAGCGAGCGCAGCTCGCGATTGCGCCGCGCGGGCGGCGCTCGATCTCACAGGCGCTGAAGATGCCCCGGCTACCCTTGCCACAAACCCTAGAATCTCCCACTGCGGGAGCTGGCCTGCCGGCGATTAGGCCGGATCAACCAAGCAACGCTTTCAGGTCTTGCAATTCCTGCTCGGTCAGCGCCACCCCCTCCTCGTCTGCCACCTCGCGCTCGCGGTAACGCCGTTCACCCGGCATGCGCGTCAACCCTGCCGCCTGCATCTGCTCCACCAGATCGCGGCTGCGCTGGGCAAAACGCTCGCCCTCGGCCTTGCTCGGGTCGATGACGATGATCAGTTGCCCGGTCCATGGCGTTTTCGCCCCCGGGTGCTCCGCCCAGTCGAATTCCCAGGAGAAGTGCCCGCCTGTCAGCGCCGCCGCCAGCAATTCGACCATCATCGACAGCGCCGAACCCTTGTGCCCGCCAAATGGCAGCAAAGCACCGCCCTCGAGAATCGCCTTGGGCTCGGTGGTTGGTTCGCCATTGGCATCGACACCCATGCCTTCGGGAAGCGGCTGGCCGGCACGCGCGGCAATCTGCACGTCGCCGTGGGCCATGGCGCTGGTGGCCATGTCGAAGACGATCGGGTCATGCCCGGCGCAGGGTGCTGCAAAGGCGATAGGGTTGGTGCCGAACAGAGGCTTGCGGGCCCCATGCGGCACCACGCAGGTCATGCTGTTGACCACGCTGAGGGCCACCAGGCCCTCTTCAGCGAACGGCTCCACGTCTGGCCACAAGGCGGCGAAATGGTGCGAGTTGTGGATCGCCAGCACGGCAATGCCGGCGTTGCGCGCCTTGGCCACCAACAGGTCGCGGGCCGCCGCCAGTGCGGGCTGGGCGAACCCGCCAGCGGCATCGACGCTGACATAGCCGGCGGCAAGGTCACTGACCTTGGCCACGGCCCGCCCATCGACCCAGCCGCTGTTCAGCGTGGACACGTACCCCGGCATGCGGAACACCCCATGGCTATGGGCACCATCGCGCTGGGCGCTCGCACAATTGTGGGCCAGCACCCTGGCCACGCTATCGCTGCAGCCATGGCGCTGGAAGATAGCCTGCAGCAGGCCTTGCAGCTCGATAAACGGCACGCGCACGACGGTGCCGGTGGACGGTGCGGACATCTGAAGCTCCTTGTTGATTTTGGAGTGGCTACAGCGTTGCAACGGCAAAACTTTCCCGCGAGTGACAGATATCTGTCAAATGTTGACTTAATGGCAGAAAACATTCATTTTCTTCCCAAGCCTTACCTTCTGGAGCCCCAGCATGAGCCAACCGATCAAGCAACGCCTGGAAGCCAGCCTCGACGGGGCCGCAGCGTCAGGCCGCAAGATCGCCACCTACATGCTCGCCAACCTGCACGAACTGCCGTTCCAGACCTCGGCCAGCATCGCCGCCAAGCTGGGCGTCAGCGAATCCAGTGTCGGGCGGTTTTGCCGCTCCCTGGGTTATGCCCACCTCAAGGCACTTAAGCAAGACCTGCAGAGCGACCTGGGCGATGGCCCGTGGCTGGTGGGCGACCGCTTGCACGATTACCGCCAGCGCCAGGACGCCAGCGACAACGGCGGCAGCCTGGAACTGGAAATGGCCGCCCTGGTGCGCGTGCACGAGTACCGCCAAGGCCCGGCCTGGCACAACGTGGCCCAACGCCTGGCGAGCAAGCGCCGGGTCTTTGTTGCAGGTTTTCAGACCGAGCGCGGCCTGGCCATGTGCATGGGCCACTTGCTGCAATACCTGCGCGATGGGGTGCAACTGGTCGACCTCAGTGCCGGGCACTTTGCCGACGTGCTGCTCGGTAACGCCGCAGACAGCGCCCTGGTGGTGTTCGAGGCGCGCCGTTATTCCCGCCATGCCCTGTTGCTGTGCCAAAAGGCGCGCGAGGCGGGCATTGCGGTCACCTTGGTGACCGACACTTTCTGTGACTGGGCCGATGCCAACGCCGACGAGGTGTTCCGCATACCCACCGAATTCAATCTGTTCTGGGAATCCACCTCGGCCATGCTGTCGTGGGTACACCTGATGGTCAACGAGGTCTGCAAGAAACTCGGGCCGGATGTTGAAAAGCGCTTGGAAGCAACTGCCGCTCTACATAACGAGTTCGTCGGCTACACCACGTGGTCGGCGGGCAAACAACAATAGCAAGAGTGCAATGAGGTGCGAGATGAACAAGTCCATGGCCTTGCTGGGTGCGTGCGCCCTGCTGCTGGCGGGTGCTGCCAGTGGCGAAACCCTGCGCTTCGCCACCGAGGGTGCCTACCCGCCGTTCAACTATGTCGACGCCGATAACCAGTTGCATGGCTTCGACGTCGACATTACCCATGCCCTGTGCGAACAGATGAAGGTCGAGTGCACGCTGGTGGCTCAGGACTGGGAAGGCATCATCCCGGCGCTGATGGCGCGCAAGTACGACGCTGTGGTGGCCTCGATGATCGACACCGAGGAGCGGCGCAAGAAAATTGCCTTCACCGACCATTACTACCGTACCCCGTTGACCGTGGCCGTGGCCAAGGACAGCAAGATCACCGATGCCCAAACCCACTTCGACGGCTACACGGTTGGCGCCCAGTCGTCGTCTACCCAGGCCATTTATGCCGAGGACGTTTACGCCAAGGCCGGCGCTGATGTGAAGCTGTACCCGACCATGGACGAAGCCAACGCGGACCTGGCCGCCGGCCGCCTGGACGGGGTGATTGCCGACAAATTTCCGCTTCAGGAATGGATCAGCAAGAACGGCGGTGACTGCTGCAAGATTCTGGGTGATGTAGCCAACACCAAGGCCGATGCCGCCATTGCCGTGCGCAAGGATGATGAAGCCTTGCGCCAACGCTTGAACACCGCGTTGCAACAGATCGTGGCCAACGGCACCTATCAGAAGATCGCCAGCAAATACTTTGCATTCGATATCTACAACTGATCTTCAAGCCCTCATTGTCTGACCGGGCCCTATCGCCGGCAAGCCAGCTTGTATGATTAGACTTGAAGGGAGGAGGAGGGACAAAGCCAGCTTATGACTGTTAAGATCGG
>NZ_DKJF01000114.1:0-4810 GCF_002454615.1 Pseudomonas sp. UBA6699 | reverse complement strand
TCGGCCTCCCCGGAAGGGCTTCTTCAGCCTGACGAGAATAACTTCTCCCGCCAGGTCAGTCACAACATACTAGGATCGAGCGCAGCTCTCGATTGCGCCGCGCGGGCGGCGCTCGCTCTAACAGGCGCTGCCATACCTTGTGGCAAACACCTGTCAGCCCTAAGGCGATCCCTGTGGGCTGGCTTGCCGGCGATAGGGCCCTTAGCTCAACACATGCCCCACCGGCAACAACGCCGGCGGCAACTGCTGGTCCCCCAACCCTGCCAGTACATCCCGCTCCACCGTCCGCACCATGGCATCGGTAGGCAGGTCATTCTCATCCCGCCCGAACGGGTCTTCCAGTTCGTTGCCAATCGCATCCAGCCCGAAGAACGTGTACCCCACGATGGTGGTGAACAGCGGCGCCAGCCAGCCCAGTGGCTCGGCCAGGGCAAACGGCAACAACAGGCAGAAGATGTAGATGGTGCGGTGCAACAACAGTGTGTAGGGAAACGGCAGTGGCGTGCCCTTGATCCGCTCGCAGGTGGCCTGCACCTCGGTCAGCCCCACCAGCCGCTGCTCCAGCAGGCTGTAACGCCAGTCACTGATCTGTTGTCGCTCGGCCAGCCGCGAGCATTGGCTGCCCACCTCACGCAGGATGCTGTCGCACACGTTGTGCGGGCTGAGCGCCTCGGGCCGGGGCAACCATGGGCGGGCGGCAGCCAGGTTGTCTTCGTTGCGCAACCGCGCATTCAGCGCATGGGCAAACCCGCACAGGCTGCGCAGCAGCTCACGGCGTAGTGCTTCATCGCCGATCACCACGCTCTCACGCACGAACGAGCGGGTTTCGATGATCAGCTTGCCCCAGGCCTTGCGCCCTTCCCACCAACGGTCATAGCAGGCGTTGTTGCGAAAGCTCATGAAGATCGACAGCGACAGGCCCAGCAAGGTGAATGGGGTGGCGCTGACCGGGTAGAAAAACGCCGGGTAATGGCGCTCGACCAGCACGATCAGTGCCGCCAGCAGGGTGACCATCAGGCAGCGCAGGGCAATGCGCTTGATGATCGAACCCTTGAGGGTGAACAACACGCGCAACACATCGGGTGCGGGGTGGACGATCATGGCAATCCAGAGGCAGCTGCTCAGCCGCCGGTCATGTTCATGAAGCGCAGGATCTGCACGTCGCCACCGACTTCGAAGTGATGGCGGTAGGGCTTCAGGTGCAGCGAGTCGCGGATGGCCTTTTCCAGGCGGTCGGGGTCGCCCGGGTGGGCCCGCAGCACGTGCTTGAGGTCTACCGAATGCTCGTTGCCCAAGCACAGCAGCAAGCGGCCCTCGACGGTCAGGCGCACACGGTTGCAGGTGGCGCAGAAGTTGTGGCTGTGCGGCGAAATGAAGCCGACCCGGGTGTTGGCCGCTTCGGCCAGGCGCCAGTAACGGGCCGGCCCCTGCGACGTTTCGGTGGACTCGACCAGGGTGAACTGTTCAGCCAGCAGCGCCCGTACTTCATCGCTGGAGCAGAACGACTCGCCACGTTCATGCTCGCTGATCACCCCCAGGGGCATTTCTTCGATGAAGGTGATGTCCAGCTCGCGGTCGATGGCAAAGCGCACCAGGTCGACCAGTTCATGGTCGTTGCGGCCCTTGAGCACCACGCAGTTGAGCTTGGTGCGCCTGAAACCGGCTTGTCGGGCTGCGTCGATCCCGGCAATCACCTGGTGCAGGTCGCCGGTACGGGTCAGTTGCTTGAAGCGGTCGGCGTCCAGGCTGTCGAGGCTGATGTTCAGGCGTGTAACGCCCGCGTCGAACAGCGGCTGGGCCAAGCGGCCAAGCTGCGAGCCGTTGCTGGTCAGGCACAGTTCGCGCAGACCGGGCAGGGCGGCGATGCGCCCGCACAAGTCGACGATGCCCTGGCGCACCAGGGGTTCGCCGCCGGTCAGGCGGATTTTGCGGGTGCCGAGGGCGACGAAGCGCTCGGCCACCTGGAACAGTTCCTCCAGGCTGAGAATCTGTTGGCGCGGCAGGAACTGCATGTCTTCGGCCATGCAGTACACGCAACGGAAGTCGCAGCGGTCGGTGACCGACATCCGCAGGTAGTCGATTTTCCGGTTGAAGCCGTCGATCAGGGCCCGGCTGTTCTGTTCCACGTTCGCGCTCGCGTCTGGGAAGGGGGGCATTTCTGTCCAAGCTATAACCTGGGCGCAGGGCCGTCAAATTGCTTTGTCCGACTGCATGATCGACGGTCTCTATCATGCGGCCTGGCAGCTCCTCGTTTGGCTGCCGTGATCGAAAGCGCTTATCACGCCGTAAGATCTTTCGATTGGACGCCCCGCCCCACGCTCCATAGGCTGAAACAAAGCACCGAAGCGTGAGGATTCACCGCATGAGCCAGGACGAACACATCAGGGACTACAAAGGCGCCGCCGCCGGCTGGGGGGCGCTGAAAAGCGTGACCAAGAGCTGGCTGGGCAGTGACAACGCCTTCAAGAACCTGCGGGCCATGCTCAAGACCAACCAGAACGGCGGCTTCGACTGCCCTGGCTGTGCCTGGGGCGAGTCGCCGGAAAGCGACATGGTCAAGTTCTGCGAAAACGGCGCCAAGGCGGTCAACTGGGAAGCCACCGGCCGCTCGGTGGACCCGGCCTTCTTTGCCAAGTACAGCGTCAGCGCGTTGAAGCAGCAGACCGACTACTGGCTTGAGTACCAAGGCCGCCTGACGCACCCGATGCGCTATGACGCAGCCACCGACCATTACGTGGAAACCACCTGGGCAGAAGCGTTCGAGCTGGTTGCCCGGCACCTGCGCGCACTGCAATCGCCGGACGAAGCCGAGTTCTACACCTCGGGCCGGGCCAGCAATGAAGCGGCGTTTCTCTACCAGCTGTTCGTGCGTGCCTATGGCACCAACAATTTCCCGGACTGCTCCAACATGTGCCACGAAGCCAGCGGCTCGGGCATGTCGGAAACCCTGGGGGTGGGCAAAGGCACCGTGGTGTTTCACGACCTGGAACTGGCCGATGCCATTTTCGTGATTGGCCAGAACCCTGGCACCAACCACCCGCGCATGCTCGAACCGCTGCGTGAAGCGGTCAAGCGCGGTGCCCAGGTGGTGTGCTTCAACCCGCTCAAAGAGCGTGGCCTGGAGCGTTTCCAGCACCCGCAGCACCCGTTCGAAATGCTCAGCAATGGCTCCGAGCCGACTTCCAGCGCGTACTTCCGCCCAGCCTTGGGGGGCGACATGGCGGCCATGCGCGGTATTGCCAAGTTCCTGTTGCAGTGGGAACGCGAGGCCCAGGCCAAGGGCGAACCGCCGGTGTTCGACCACGCTTTCATCGCCGAGCACACCAGCGGTATCGATGGCTACCTGGCGGCGGTCGACGCCACGGCGTGGGAACACATCGTTGAGCAGTCTGGCCTGACCTTGGCGGAGATCGAACTGGCCGCGCGTATGTACCGCAAGGCCGAGCGGGTCATCATGTGCTGGGCCATGGGCGTGACGCAGCACCGCCATTCGGTGGCAACCGTGCAGGAAATCGTCAACCTGCAGCTTCTGCGCGGCAACGTCGGCAAGCCCGGCGCTGGCCTGTCGCCGGTGCGCGGCCACAGCAACGTGCAGGGCGACCGCACCATGGGCATCGACGAAAAGCCCCGGGCAGCACTGCTCGACGCCCTGGAAAAACGCTTCCGCTTCCGTGTGCCGCGTGCCCACGGGCACAATGCGGTGCTGGCGATCAAGGCCATGGAGGAGGGGCGGGCCAAGGTGTTTGTCGCCCTGGGCGGCAACTTTGCCCAAGCCACCCCGGATACACCGCGTACCCATGCCGCGCTGCAGAAGTGTGCGCTGACCGTGCAGATTTCCACCAAGCTCAACCGCTCGCACCTGGTCACCGGCCGCGACGCGCTGATCCTGCCATGCCTGGGCCGTACCGAAATCGACCTGCAGGCCGCAGGGCCGCAGGGCGTGACCGTGGAAGACACCTTCAGCATGGTGCACCTCTCCCATGGCCAGTTGCGCCCGCGCTCGCCGCACATGCGTTCGGAGCCATGGATCATCGCCGGCATGGCCAAGGCCACGCTGGGCAACCAGCCGATCGACTGGGCCTATGCAGTGGCCGACTACAACCGCATCCGCGACATGATTGCCGACGTCATCCCCGGCTTCGCGCGTTTCAATGAGCGCTTGAACAGCCCTGGCGGGTTCCACCTGGGTAACCACGCTGCCGAGCGCAACTTCCGCACGGCCACCGGCAAGGCGCGCTTCCTGCCCCACACGCTGCCCGAGGCATTGGTCAACGCCAAGGTGCTGGCCCGCGGGGACAAGCCCGACCTGATCTTGCAGACCCTGCGTTCGCACGACCAGTACAACACCACCCTGTATGGCCTGGACGACCGCTACCGTGGGGTGTTCGGCCTGCGCGAAGTGGTGTTCGTCAACGAGGCCGACATCCGCCGCCTGGGCTTCGAACCGGGCGAGCACGTGGACTTGGTGTCGCTGTGGGAGGATGGTGTGGAGCGGCGGGTGTCGGGGTTCCGCCTGGTGGCGTATGACGTGCCGCAAGGGCAGGCGGCGGCTTACTACCCCGAGACCAACCCGCTGGTGCCGCTGGAGAGTTATGGCGAGGGGACGTACACCCCGACCTCGAAGTTTGTGGCGATCAAGCTGGAGAAGGCCAAGGCCGGGAACCGGATTGCGGCGGTGCTGGCTTCGGATTGACGGGCGCCTGCAAGGGCCCTGTCGCGGGCGGGGGTAGGCGCAGGATCTTCAGCGCCTGTGAGATCGAGCGCCGCCCGCGCGGCGCATCGCGAGCTCCGCTCGCTCCTTGTATGTTGT
>NZ_DKJF01000117.1:0-36544 GCF_002454615.1 Pseudomonas sp. UBA6699 | reverse complement strand
TCAACCAGCGGTATCTGGTCTAAAACTGCCAATCGCGGACTCATAGCTCAGCTGGATAGAGTACTCGGCTACGAACCGAGCGGTCGCAGGTTCGAATCCTGCTGAGTCCGCCACTTTTTGAAGTGGTTTTGCTTGCAGGGCTACTTCAGTCAACCAGTGGTAATCTGGTCTAAAACTACCATCACGGACTCATAGCTCAGCTGGATAGAGTACTCGGCTACGAACCGAGCGGTCGCAGGTTCGAATCCTGCTGAGTCCGCCATACCCCATCAAAAAAAGCCCGCTCAACAGAGCGGGCTTTTTGTTTCTGCGTGTCACAGAATTGTCGACCATGGCCATCTAAGCTTTCCTGTAAAGGTTGTGCCGTGGCCGGGGCGCTTCGCAGCCCCAAGGCCGCACTGCCGCAACATATGCGAAATTCAATGTGCTTTCGTACCCATGACAACCGTCGCACTGTTGGCTTCGTGCGTTGTCCCAGCTTTATCGCGCAAACGATTGTTCTAGCCAAAAATTTAAGCGATCTGACAGCTTTAGCAGTGTATGATTGCGCCCGTCAGCCCCGCCGGGGCTTGTGGAAAACCACCATGGACTTACCCAGTAGTTACTCGCTAACACGATTCATACCGAAAGATCTGACCGATTGATTCTCCCGGCGTGCTCCGCTGCTGGGAGTGGAGTTCGCCTATGACCGAAGTAGAAGTAAAAAAAGCACAGGACAGCCTGCAGGACCGCCTGGCCCAGGTGATCGAGTTGCTGCAGCGCCAGCGTGTGGTTGAAGACCTGACCCACCGCCAGGAAGGTGCGCACAACGACCTGGTCGAGAACCTGGTCCACCGCCAGAACCTCGTCGAGTTGCAGCGCAAGCTCGATGACCTTCACCCCGCCGACGTCGCCTACATCCTCGAAGCCTTGCCCCTGGAAGACCGCCTGACGGTCTGGCAGCTGGTGCGCTCGGATCGCGACGGCGACATCCTGCTCGAAGTCTCCGACTCCGTACGTCAGTCGCTGATTGCCGACATGGACGACCACGAGCTGCTGGCGGCGGCCAAGGAAATGGACGCCGACGAACTGGCTGACCTGGCGCCTGAGTTGCCGCGTGACGTTGTCCACGAGCTGATGGAAACGCTGGATGCCCAGCAACGCGAGCGGGTGCGTTCCGCGCTGAGCTACGACGAGGAGCAGGTCGGTGCGCTGATGGACTTCGAGATGGTCACCATCCGCGAAGACGTCAGCCTGGAAGTGGTGCTGCGCTACCTGCGCCGCCTCAAAGAACTACCCAACCATACCGACAAACTGTTCGTGGTCGATTACGACGGCATCCTCAAAGGGGTGTTGCCGATCAAGCGCCTGTTGGTCAACGACCCGGAGAAGAAAGTCGCGGAGGTCATGGCGACCGACCCCGTGTCTTTCCAGCCCGAGGAAGATGCCTACGATGCCGCGCAGGCCTTTGAGCGTTACGACCTGGTATCGGCGCCGGTGGTCGACAAGAGTGAGCGCCTGATCGGCCGTTTGACCATCGACGAAATGGTCGACCTGATTCGTGAGGAAAGCGAGAGCGAAGTCCTCAACATGGCCGGTCTGCGCGAAGAAGAGGACATCTTCGCCTCGGTCTGGCGTTCGTTCCGCAACCGCTGGGCCTGGCTGGCGATCAACCTGATCACCGCGTTTCTGGCTTCGCGGGTGATCGGCGTGTTCGAGGGTTCGATTGAAAAACTGGTGGCCTTGGCCGCGTTGATGCCGATCGTTGCTGGTATTGGTGGCAACTCCGGTAACCAGACCATCACCATGATCGTCCGTGCCATGGCGCTGGATCAGGTGTCGCCGGGCAATACCAGCCGTTTGATGCGTAAAGAGCTGGCGGTATCGCTGATCAACGGCCTGGTGTGGGGCGGGGTGATCGGTGCAGTGGCTTTCTGGCTGTATGGCAGTTGGTCATTGGGGGTGGTGATGACCGCAGCGATGACCCTCAACCTGTTGCTGGCCGCGCTGATGGGCGTGCTTATCCCGATGACCCTGGCGCGACTGGGCCGGGACCCGGCGATGGGCGCGAGTGTGATGATCACGGCTGTGACCGACAGTGGCGGGTTCTTCATCTTCCTGGGGCTGGCGACGCTATTCTTGCTGTAACCCCTTTCTTGCCTTGCGCGATCCCTGTAGGAGCGGCCTTGTGTCGCGATGGGGCCGCAGCGCGGCCCCGGCAATGTCGGCTGTAACGCCAGAACCCGGGGCCGCTGCGCGCCCCATCGCGACACAAGGCCGCTCCTACAGGGGGGCGAATTCTCTGTAGTGACCCACAAAAAAGCCAGCTGACGCTGGCTTTTTTGTATCCGCTGGCAACCTTCAGGAAGCGTCGGCTGCCATCTCTGCATCGTGCGCGATCAGCGCAACCAAGGCGTTTTGCTGGCGGTGGGACAGCTGACGGAAACGTTGCAGCAACTCGCGTTCATGCAGGGACAGCTCCGGGCTGTCCAGGCGCATGCTCAGCTCGTCACCCAACGCGCCTTCCTGGATAAGGCTCTGCTCCAGGCGTGCGATGATTTCGGAGTTCATGCTGCGGTGATGGTTGCGCGCTACCTCGGCAATGCGCTCACGCATTCCGTCTGGCAGGCGGACGACGAACTTGTCAGCGGTGCGGCTCGAATAAATAGCCTGTTTCATTGGGCGCATATAAATTGACCGGATTTTGGTTCAGGGGAAGCGGTTCTCAAATTGGCCGCACGGGGGTGAAAATACGACCGTCGTGGCGACAAAATGTTCAACCGTCAGTGAAAATTGGATGCTCATCTTGCCTCAAGGTCGCCGTTTCCTTGGCGTCAATTCTGTGACAAATAGTGAGCCGGGTAAAGGCTTTGTGCCAGTACCAATTATCAGAAATGAGTACTGGTTTGAAAAGTTTTACATGCTCCGGCTCGCCTGACCGTCAGCCTTTTGCCGTCAAAAACTGGTAAAAAACAGCAAAAGACCAGGAAAACCCCTAGAATGCGCCGGGTTCCCTCCATAGAGCATAGTGGCTATGCAACATGACGCAAGCGACCGCCGATCAAGGGCAGGGCGGCTGATATTTTTGATGGGCCCGTCAGGGTCCGGGAAGGATTCCATCCTTGAAGCTTCCCGTGAGCAACTGGCTGCCGCCGGCGTGGAAATCGCCCGCAGGGTCATTACCCGCTCGGCAGAAGCGCGGGGCGAAGCGGCCCATGGCGTTACCCCGCAGCAATTTGCGGCCCTGCTCGCGCAGGGCGCGTTCGCCATGCATTGGCAGGCCAATGGCCTGGACTATGGCATTGCGGTGCAGGTGGACGCCTGGCTGCAGGCGGGCAGGCCGGTGCTGGTCAATGGCTCGCGCGCCTATTTGGCCGAAGCCCGTGCGCGTTACCCAGACCTGTTGGCGGTGCTGGTCGAAGTCAGCCCCGAAGTGCTGCGCGAGCGCTTGTTGGCCCGCGGGCGGGAAACGGCGGCGCAAGTCGAGCAGCGCCTGGCCCGTAATGCACGTTTACAGCACACCAGCGACCCCACCGTGCATGTGCTGGACAATTCCAACCGCCTGGAAACAGCCGTCGCCGGCCTGTTCACACTGCTGCGCGAAACGGGCGTGCTGCCCGGGGCGACGTAGTGCCAGAAAAGGATTACGCGAAAAAGCCCGGTACAGGCATGACAAACGCTGGCATGCTGGTTAACATGCTCGCCGTCCCGCTGTGCAGCGCTCGCTGCCGGTGTTTGCGTCTCAGTAGCTCAATTGGATAGAGCATCCCCCTCCTAAGGGGAAGGTTGCAGGTTCAATTCCTGCCTGGGACGCCATTTCCCCCCCTGTTTGCCTACCTCTCCAAAGCCCTGAGGCTTCCCGCCGATCAGGCCGTCATGGCCAGTAAAAATATACGCCGTTGGATCTCTTCCGGTCTCCCAGCGCCAGGCTTATGCTTGCCACTGACAGACATGATCTTGCCGCCTGCGGCAAACACATAATGTCGGCAGCCCCTTGATGGGCACGCAGTTGCTGGGCATCAGGGAGAGCGCATGAATCAGGAAACCAGGCCGGCGCCCGCCGGCTTCAGTGAACAGCAGTTGCACACCTTGTTCGAGTTGGTCAGCGATGGCATCTGGGACTGGAACGCCAACACCGGCTACGTTTATCGCAACCCCGGTTGGTACGCCATGCTGGGCTATGCCAACCATTCCAAGGCCAACTCGGTATTCACCTGGGAAAGTGTGATCCATCCCGAAGACTACCCCCGGGTGATGGCGCATTTCGAGGCCTACATCGAGCAGCGCACCGAGCGTTACCTTATCGAGTACCGTTGCCGCTGCCAGGATGGCAGTTACCTGTGGATCGAGGACACTGGCTATATCATCGACCGCAACGCCGATGGCTCGGTGGCACGCATGCTCGGTGCGCACCGCAACATTGACGCTGGCAAGCGCCTGGTTGCGCAGCTGCAACAGAAGAACCAATCACTGGAGAGCCTGGTTGCCGAACGCACCCGCGAACTGTCCTGGGTCAACCAGCAGTTGCAGCGCCAGCTGGATGAAAACCGCGAGCTGGCCGAACGCGATGCCCTGACCCGCGTCGCCAGTCGCTACCGGCTGGAAAAGGAGCTGCAACTGGAGTGTCAGCGCGCTCAGCGCTTTCGCCAGCCGTTGTCGCTGATTGCCATGGACATGGATGATTTCAAGCCGATCAACGACCGCTATGGCCACGCGCAGGGTGACAGGGCATTGGTGCAGGTGGCGGAAAACCTGCGCAGCTGCCTGCGTGATTTTGACCTGTTGGCGCGTTGGGGGGGTGACGAGTTCATCATCGTGCTGCCGCAGACCGCCCTGAGCGAAGCGTTGGACGTGGCAACGCGCCTGCGCCAGGCCGTACAGCAGCTGGAGCCGGTGGGCGACTGCCAGCTGACCATGAGCTACGGCGTGGTACAGCGGCGCGGCGCGGAAGACCAGGTCGAGCTGCTGGCGCGGGCGGACCAGGCGCTGTACCGGGCCAAGGGCAATGGGAAGAACGTCATAGCCGAGTAGCCTGTGCCGGCCCCGTGAGTAAAAAAAGACCCGCGGCGCCTCACGGCGCAGCGGGCCAAATCGGCCTTGGCCGCTTCAGTGTCAGATATGCAGGGCGTGCCCCAAGGCGCGCAGTGCCGCTTCCTGTACCGCCTCACCCAGTGTCGGGTGGGCATGGATGGTACCGGCCACATCCTCCAGGCGTGAGCCCATCTCCAGCGACTGGGCAAACGCCGTGGACAGCTCGGAAACGGCCACGCCAACCGCCTGCCAACCCACGATCAAATGGTTGTCACGGCGCGCCACCACGCGCACGAAACCGCTTTTCGACTCCAGGCTCATGGCCCGGCCATTGGCGGCAAACGGGAACTGCGCGACGATGCAGTCCAGGCCCTGCTGGCTGGCCTGCTCCGGGGTTTTGCCGACTACCACCACTTCCGGGTCGGTGAAGCACACGGCGGCAATGGCTGCCGGCTCGAAACGGCGGGTTTTGCCGGCGATGATCTCGGCCACCATCTCGCCTTGGGCCATGGCCCGGTGCGCCAGCATCGGCTCGCCAGCCACGTCGCCGATGGCCCAGACATTGTGCATGCTGGTCTGGCAGCGCTCGTCGATGGCGATGCCGGGGCCGTTCATCTTCAGGTCCAGGCATTCCAGGTTGAAGCCGCGGGTGCGTGGTCGGCGGCCGACCGCCACCAGTACCTGGTCAGCCTCCAGGCGCAACTGCCCACCCTGGCCATCATTGGCCAGCAGGCAGCCATCTTGGTAACCCTCGACGGTATGGCCCAGGTGCAGGGCGATGCCCAGCTTTTTCAGCGACTCGGCCACCGGCGCCGTCAGTTCAGTGTCGTAAGTCGGCAGAATGCGCTCGCGCGCTTCCACCACGCTGACCCGCGCGCCCAGTTTGCGATAGGCGATACCCAGCTCCAGGCCGATGTAACCACCGCCCACCACCACCAGGTGTTGGGGCAGGGCTTTGGGTGCCAGCGCTTCGGTGGAGGAAATGACCGCGCCACCCAGCGGCAGCATCGGCAGTTCAACGCTGCTGGAGCCGGTGGCCAGCAGCAGGTGTTCGCACTGGATACGTTGGCCATCGACCTCGACCTGCTTGCCGTCGAGCAGCTTGGCCCAGCCATGCACAACCTTGACTCCGTGTTTTTTCAGCAAGGCGGCGACCCCGGTGGTCAGGCGGTCGACGATGCCGTCCTTCCAGGCCACGCTCTGGCCGATGTCCAGGCGCGCCGAAGCCACGCTGATGCCCAGCGGCGAGGCTTCGGTGTAGCGGGTGGCCTGGTGGTACTGCTCGGCCACGTGGATCAGTGCCTTGGACGGGATGCAGCCGATGTTCAGGCAAGTGCCGCCCAGCGCCTGGCCCTCGACCAGCACCGTGGGTATGCCCAGTTGCCCGGCGCGGATGGCCGCGACATAGCCGCCAGGGCCGCCGCCGATGATCAGCAAGGTGGTTTGTAGGGTTTGTTGCATGATCACTCCACGAACAGGCAGGCAGGTTGTTCGAGCAGGCCACGCACGGCCTGGATGAACAGGGCGGCGTCCATGCCATCGACCACCCGGTGGTCGAATGAGCTGGACAGGTTCATCATCTTGCGCACGACGATCTGGCCGTCGATCACCACCGGCCGCTCGACCATGCGGTTGACGCCGACGATCGCCACCTCCGGCGTGTTCACCACGGGCGTGCTGACGATACCGCCCAGCGCTCCGAGGCTGGTCAGGGTGATGGTCGAACCGGACAGTTCTTCGCGGTTGGCCTTGTTGTTGCGCGCGGCATGGGCCAGGCGTGTGATCTCGCTGGCGTTGGCCCACAGACTGCCTGCTTCGGCGTGGCGCAGCACCGGCACCATCAGCCCGTTGTCCCCTTGCGTGGCGATGCCGACATGCACCGCACCATGGCGGGTGATGACCTGCGCTTCGTCGTCGTAGGTCGCGTTGATCTGCGGGAAATCACGCAGCGCCACCACCAGCGCACGCACCAGGAACGGCAGCAGGGTGAGTTTGCCGCGGCTGTCGCCGTGCTTGCTGTTGAGTTGCTGGCGCAGGGCTTCGAGGGCCGTGACGTCGATTTCTTCCACGTAGCTGAAGTGCGCGACCCGGCGCTTGGCGTCCTGCATGCGCTGGGCAATCTTGCGGCGCAGGCCGATCACCGGCACCTGCTGGCTGTCGGTGCGCTTGGCATAGCCATTCGGCGCCTGCCCAGTGCTGCTTTGCGGCTTGCTCATGAAGGCGTCGAGGTCTTCGTGCAGAATGCGCCCGGCCGGGCCGCTGCCATGCACGTAGCGCAGTTCGATACCCGCATCCAGGGCGCGCTTGCGCACGGCGGGCGAAGCCAGCGGCTTGTCGCCCGGCTGACGCGGCACGATGGGCGCGGTTTCATGGTTGGCCGGTGCCTGGCAGGCGACCGGTTTAACGGGTTCCTGCGGCGCTGCCGGCGCAGCTGCAGTTTCCACCTGTTTGGCCTGCGGCACATCCACATGGTTACCGCTGCCTTCCACCTCGATGCGGATCAGCTCGCTGCCGACCGCCATCACTTCCCCGGGTTGGCCGCCCAAGGCCAATACTTTGCCACTGACCGGCGAAGGGATTTCCACAGTTGCCTTGTCGGTCATGACATCGGCCACCACCTGGTCTTCGGCGATGGTGTCGCCGACCTTGACGAACCATTCCACCAACTCGACCTGCGCAATGCCTTCGCCAATGTCCGGCATCTTGATGACGTGCGTGCCCATTCAGACCTCCATGACCTTTTTCAATGCCGCGCCTACCCGCGAAGGCCCAGGGAAGTAAGCCCATTCCTGTGCGTGAGGGTAGGGGGTGTCCCAGCCGGTGACACGCTCGATTGGCGCCTCCAGGTGGTGGAAGCAGTGCTCCTGCACCAGCGACACCAGTTCGGCACCAAAGCCACAGGTGCGGGTGGCCTCGTGCACTACCACGCAGCGGCCGGTTTTTTTCACCGATGTGACAATGGCCTCGAGGTCCAGCGGCCAGAGGCTGCGCAGGTCGATCACTTCGGCATCGACGCCGCTCTCTTCGGCTGCCACCTGGGCGACGTACACGGTGGTGCCGTACGTCAACACGGTCACGTCATTGCCTGGCCGGGCAATGGCGGCCTTGTCCAGCGGTACGCTGTAGTAGCCGTCGGGCACGGCACTGTGCGGGTGTTTCGACCAGGGTGTCACGGGGCGGTCGTGGTGGCCGTCGAACGGGCCGTTGTACAGGCGCTTGGGCTCCAGGAAAATCACCGGGTCGTCGCATTCGATCGAGGCGATCAGCAGGCCCTTGGCGTCGTATGGGTTCGATGGCATGACCGTACGCAGGCCGCACACCTGGGTGAACATGGCTTCCGGGCTCTGGCTGTGGGTCTGGCCACCGTAAATGCCGCCGCCGCAGGGCATGCGCAGGGTCAGCGGGGCGATGAATTCACCGGCCGAGCGGTAACGCAGGCGGGCCATTTCGGAAACGATCTGGTCAGAGGCAGGGTAGAAGTAGTCGGCAAACTGGATTTCCACCACCGGGCGCAAACCGTAGGCGCCCATGCCTACCGCGGTGCCGACGATACCGCTCTCGGAGATCGGCGCGTCGAATACGCGCGACTTGCCGTACTTGGCCTGCAGGCCTTCGGTGCAGCGGAACACGCCGCCAAAGTAGCCGACGTCCTGGCCGTACACCACTACATTGTCGTCGCGTTCAAGCATGACATCCATGGCCGAGCGCAGGGCCTGGATCATGGTCATGGTGGTGGTGGCCATGGCGGTTTCCGGGTTGATGCTGTTGTTGTGGTCGTTCATGTCAAACCCCCAGTTCCTGGCGTTGGCGGCGCAGGTGGTCGGGCATTTCCTTGTACACGTCCTCGAACATCGAGGCAGCGCTCGGGATGTGACCGTTGGCCAGGGTGCCGTATTGCTCGGCCTCTTTCTGCGCGGCGATCACCGCCGCTTCAAATTCGGCGGTGGTGGCCTGGTGTTCTTCTTCGGACCAGTGGCCGATCTTGATCAGGTGCTGCTTAAGCCGGGCGATCGGGTCACCCAGCGGGAAGTGGCTCCAGTCATCGGCGGGGCGGTACTTGGACGGGTCGTCAGAGGTCGAGTGCGGGCCGGCGCGGTAGGTGACCCACTCGATCAGGCTGGGGCCCATGCCACGGCGCGCGCGTTCGGCGGCCCAGCGCGAGGCGGCGTACACCGCGACGAAGTCGTTGCCGTCGACCCTCAGCGAGGCGATGCCGCAGCCCACGCCACGGCCGGCGAAGGTGGTCGATTCGCCACCGGCAATGGCCTGGAAGGTCGAGATGGCCCACTGGTTGTTGACCACGTTGAGAATGACCGGCGCCCGGTACACGTGAGCGAAGGTCAGGGCGGTGTGGAAGTCCGACTCGGCGGTGGCGCCGTCGCCGATCCACGCCGAGGCGATCTTGGTATCGCCCTTGATCGCCGAGGCCATCGCCCAGCCGACGGCTTGCACGAACTGGGTGGCCAGGTTGCCGCTGATGGTGAAGAAGCCGGCCTCGCGTACCGAGTACATGATCGGCAGCTGGCGGCCCTTGAGCGGATCGCGCTCGTTGGACAGCAACTGGCAGATCATGTCCACCAGTGACACGTCGCGGGCCATCAGGATGCTTTGCTGGCGGTAGGTGGGGAAGCACATGTCGGTGCGGTTCAATGCCAGTGCCTGGCCGCTGCCGATGGCTTCCTCGCCCAGGCTCTGCATGTAGAAAGACATCTTCTTCTGGCGCTGGGCAACTACCATGCGGCTGTCGAACACCCGGGTCTTGAGCATGGCGCGCATGCCCTGGCGCAGGACCTGCGGGTCGATGTCTGCAGCCCACGGGCCCTGAGCGTTACCTTGCTCGTCAAGGACGCGGACCAGGCTGTAGGAAAGGTCGGCGGTGTCGGCAGCATCGACATCCACAGGAGGCTTGCGGGCTTGACCTGCGTCGTTCAGGCGCAGGTAGGAAAAATCGGTCTGGCAGCCTGGCCGGCCGGTGGGCTCGGGCACATGCAAACGCAGGGGGGCGTACTCGTTCATGCTTTTTACGCTCGCTCGGGTATTTGTTTTTGTGAGCTTTGAAGCGGCTGCCGCTGAGTGCCGGCTTGTGACTGGCAGGTCAGCGTCACCTACATCTTAGTGGCCCGGCAGGAGAATTTTTCTCTCAAGTTGATTGCCTTTGCTGTGCGCGGCAGATAAACATTCCGTATAACCAAAAAAACCGGTGATTTTGTCTCATGCGCAAACTCGATCGTACCGATATCGGCATTCTCAACAGCCTGCAGGAGAACGCCCGCATCACCAACGCCGAGCTGGCACGCTCGGTGAACCTGTCGCCCACGCCCTGTTTCAACCGGGTGCGGGCCATGGAAGAGCTTGGCGTGATTCGGCAGCAGGTGACGTTGTTGTCGCCCGAAGTGCTGGGGCTGGATGTGAACGTGTTCATTCATGTCAGCCTGGAGAAACAGGTGGAGCAGTCGCTGCATCGCTTCGAGGAAGAAATCGCCGAGCGGCCCGAGGTGATGGAGTGCTACCTGATGACCGGTGACCCGGACTACCTGCTGCGGGTACTGCTGCCAAGCATCCAGGCGCTGGAGCGGTTTCTCGATTACCTGACCCGGTTGCCGGGGGTGGCCAATATTCGCTCGAGTTTTGCCCTGAAGCAGGTGCGCTATAAAACCGCCCTGCCGCTGCCAGCCAATGGCATGACCTTGCGCGAGTGAGCCATGCAGCGCCGTTGGCGTGGGAACTGTTGAACTGCGAATTCATCGAAGGCTAGGTCGCCAGCAGCCGTGCCAAACAGCGCGTGCTGGCAGTACCAGCCTGATCGCGACACCACCTGCACCGGACACGCCGCCATGGCGGCAAATCGCTCAAGGGGGCCTGCGCCGAGCGGGTTTTGCCCTTATGCTGCTAGCAGCCCGCCACCTGACCAGGGAGCTCCTCGGTACCTATGCGAAATGTATGGAAGCCGTTTCAGTCGTTGTATTTCGCCGCGCTGATGATGTTGATCGGCTCGGGTCTGCTCAGTACCTACCTCGCCTTGCGCCTGGCTGCCGACCACGTCGACAGCCTGTGGGTCGGTGCCTTGATGGCGGCCAACTACTTTGGCCTGGCAGTGGGCGGCAAGGTCGGCCACCGGCTGATCGGTCGGGTCGGGCACATACGTGCCTATGCCACCTGCGCCGGCATCGTTGGCGCGGCGGTGCTCGGCCATGGCCTGACCGACTGGCTGCCGGCGTGGGTCGGCCTGCGCATGATTGTTGGCCTGGGCATGATGTGCCAGTACATGGTCATCGAGAGTTGGCTCAACGAGCAGGCGGATGTGAAGCACCGCGGCGCGGTGTTCAGCGGGTACATGATTGCCTCGTACCTGGGCCTGGTGCTCGGCCAGCTGATTTTGGTGGTGCACCCGGCGCTTGGCCCGGAATTACTGATGCTGGTGGCTATGTGCTTCGCCCTGTGCCTGGTGCCGGTGGCCATGACCCGGCGTATTCACCCGGCACCCTTGCGCCCGGCCCTGATGGAGCCGAAGTTCTTCATCAAGCGCGTGCCGCAGTCGCTCAGCACCGTGCTCGGCTCGGGGCTGATCGTGGGTTCGTTCTACGGCCTGGCGCCGTTGTATGCCTCCAGCCAGGGCATGAGTACGGAGCAGATCGGTTTGTTCATGGGTAGCTGCATCTTTGCCGGCCTGCTGGTGCAGTGGCCGCTGGGCTGGTTGTCCGACCGTTACGACCGGGCGGTACTGATCCGCAGCGTGGCGGTGGGCCTGGCACTGGCGGCAGCGCCGTTGGCGGTACTGCCCAGCGTGCCGCTGGAGTTGCTGTTCGGCATCGGCTTCGTGATTTCGCTGTTGCAGTTCTGCCTGTATCCGCTGGCGGTGGCGTTTTCCAACGACCACGTGGAAAGTGAGCGGCGGGTGTCGTTGACCGCGATGCTGCTGGTGACTTACGGCGTTGGCGCCTGTATCGGGCCATTGGCGGCTGGCGTGCTGATGAAGGTGCTGGGCGCGCAGATGCTGTATGCCTTCTTCGTGTTCTTTGCGCTGGTGCTGGTGTGGCGCATCCGGCCGAAGGCGGTTACCGGCTTGCACCAGGTGCAGGACGCACCGCTTGGTCACGTGGCGATGCCGGCGGCCGGTTCGCCATTGTCGGCGGCCCTGGACCCGCGCGTGGATGAGCAGACCGTGCAGGATGTAATGCAGGCACCGGTGGCGGCAGAGGATACCGAGGCGGAAGAGAAGGGGGCCGAGCAACAGGCGCCCGAGGCTGAAGACGCGAGCAAGTCAGTGTAAGCCTGTGCTGGCCTCTTCGCGGGCTTGCCGCTCTCACAGGGTCACTGCCAGCCTTGAGGGCAGTGCAATACCTGTGGGAGCGGGCGAGCCCGCGAAGGGGCCAGCACTGGAGAAACACAAACGAAAACGCCACCTCGAAAGGTGGCGTTTCTGCTTCAACCAGCCGACGGTCAGTAGTCGTCTTTGTCGAACCGCCGCGCCTCACGCTGCAGCTGGTACACGAAACTCTCGACCTTGCGCTGTGCAGGGCCGCTGAGGTTGTGGAAGCGTACGCCGGCGAAGGTGGTGTTGATGCGCTCTTCATAATGCAGGTGGCGCAGCTCGACCATGGTGTCGACCAGGCCCAGCGGGTTACCCGCCTTGAAGCGCTCATACACCTGGCCCAGTTGCAGGCGGCTTTCGACATTGCCCTCGAAGCGCAGTTTGCAGCCGGTGGCGGAGATGTCCAGCAGCTTGCCGCGCAGGGCACCGTTGCCTTTGAGGTGGGTACCGTCAAGGATCACGTCGACCAGTTGCGACAGCTTCAGCGCGGCGCGGAAGGCATTGCGGCGCTGGTGGTAGGTCATCTCGACTGGCAAGGGGCCGCTGTAGCAGCGGTGGCCGTTGACTTCGCTGATCTTCAGGGCGTGGTTGCATTCCCAGGCAATACGCACGCCGTCGTGGAAGCCTTCGACACGGAAGTGTTCACCGCTCTCGATGAACTTCTCGCCGTCACGGGGGATCATTTCATCCAGCGCCAGGGTGTTGCTTTCACGGTCCACGTGCGTCACGTAGCTCTGGAAGCGGTGGCTGCGGTCATGGAAGGTGATGATCAGCGGGTCGTGGCTTTCTTGCAGTTGCCGCAAGTTGGCCGCAATCTCCAAAGGGGTGCTCAGCACCTTTGGCGGTTGCGGGGCATCTGATTCATTGAACACGGCTTATCGTTCTCCAGGCAAAAGCGACTCACGCAAGTAACGGCATTTTGCCAGTATGTTCCGTGCCTTGATAGAAAAATCAGACTTGGCTGAGGGCGCGTGGCTTGCTCAGCAGCGATGTGCCGCCACGGCTATTGTACAGCGACGGTGAATCGCCGCCTTGAAGGATGCGGATCTGGTTATTGGTGACGTGTTGCTGCACCTGGATGATACGGCCATTGGTCTGGTTGACCTGTTGGCACTCATCCATCAGTTGCGCCAGCATATCCAGCCGCTGCAACAGCACATCACCGTGCGGCGACTGCGCGGCCATGGCCTGCACGCCGCTGCGGTCGGCACTCAGCCCCAGGCTGGCAAGCAACTGGCTGCGGCGCTGGCCATGCTGTTCGAGCAAGATGATCAGCGACTGCTTGCGCGCCAGGATCTGCTCCAGCAGCGGCATGTCGCGGCCGTGCAGGGCGATCGCTTCCTTGTGCAGAAGGTCTAGCAGTTCCTGCATCGGGGCAATGTCATCTTCGATCAGTTGCAGCAATGTGGTGTCGTGCATGGCTAACTCTTGGCTTTTCTAGCGTCCGTGAAGTCAGCGCGCCGCTCGGTCAGCGCTGGGCTTCGAAATCAAGCAGTTTGCTGGCGACCCGGCCGGCATCGACCTGGTAGCTGCCGTCGGCGATAGCCTGTTTCAACTGAGCCACACGGGCGCTGTTGACCACCGGTTCGTCGCGCAGCTTGTCGCTGATCTTCTGCAACTGCTGGGCCTTTTGGCTGAGGTGTACCGCTTCTCCGCTGGCGCCGGTGTCTTTCACCGCTTCCTGGCTGGCTGCCGGTTTTTCGGCGCTGCCGGTGGCGCTGTTACCGCGCACGCCGCCCGTGACGGACGGAGAGTTATTCAAACGACTGAAGTCGATGACCATGATCAGAAACCTCTGGGTATTTGGACGCTTGCCTTGTTTTCGGCCAACCCGATAGAAACTTTAGGCACAAATGCGTTGCCGCCTGTCAGCAAGCTCGCCACCCGTTTTCTGACACAGTTTAGGAAATGCGGTTCCGCACCGCCAGCGCCTTCTGGCGATTGGTCTACATGCTGACCTCGACCTGGCCAGGGCCGGTGACCCTGGCCTTGACCACCCGTTTCGAATTGAGGTTGCGTACCCTTATCTGCTCGCTGAGGCCGCCCTTGCTCAGGGCTTCGCCTGGCATGCGCACGCTCAGGCTACCGCTGCGCGCCACGATGACCACCTGATCACCCTTGCGCACCACCTCGGCCTGCTCCCGGTGCTGCGGGGTGAGCACCTGGTCGATCACCGTGGGGCGCAGCATCTTCATGCCCACGGCTTGGTCCAGTTCGCTGAGGAAGCCCTGGCCCAGGGTGCCGACATCCCGTTCGCGCAGGGCCACGTCGCCTTCACCAACGACGTTGTCACGCTTGAGCGGGCGGGTTACCACCACCACGTCGCGGAACAGCCGCACCGTGGCGGGAACGAATACCGTCCACGGCGCGGCGCCATTGCAGCGCACCCGCACGGTCACCCGGCCCAGTGGCTGCGCGGGGCTTTCCAGCGAGGCGTCCAGTTGCTGGCTGCACAACGGCATGCGCAGGCGCGGGTCCAGCGAGCTGACCTCGATTTCATAGCGGCCGGCGGTCTGGGTACTGGCCAGATAATCTTCGACGGTAAATTCAAGAAACCCTTGGGTGACACCGATAAGCTGTTCAGGCAAGGTGAACGCGTCCGCTAGCGTGCGAACGCCGGGCATCAGCAGGCACAGCGTGGCCAGCGAGCCAGTCAGCAGGCGCGTCAATCGTCGGAAAAATGTCGTTTTCGTGTACATGACGCTCAAAAAAGCAAAGCCCGTGCCGACTCACTGTTCGAGTTGCAACGTAAGGCTGAAATGTTAAGGAGTCTGGCATGGCGGGTGTGATGGATTCGGTCAACCAGCGCACGCAGCTGGTGGGGCAGAATCGCCTGGAGTTGCTGCTGTTCCGCCTCAATGGCGAACAGCTTTACGGCATCAACGTATTCAAGGTCAGGGAAGTGCTGCAATGCCCTGCGCTGACCCTGCTGCCCAAGGCGCACCCGGTGGTGCGCGGGGTGGCCAACATTCGTGGGGCGACCATCCCGATCCTCGACTTGTCGATGGCGACCGGGCTGCGACCGCTGCAGGAAGACACGCGCAAGAGTTTCGTGATCATCACCGAGTACAACACCAAGACCCAGGGCTTTCTGGTGCATTCGGTCGAACGCATCGTCAACATGAACTGGGAAGAGATCCACCCACCACCCAAGGGTACCGGCCGGGACCACTACCTGACCGCCGTCACCAGGGTGGATAACCGCATGGTCGAGATCATCGACGTGGAGAAAGTGCTGGCCGAGGTGGCGCCTTCTTCCGAATCGGTATCGGCCGGGGTGGTCGATGCCGAGGTGCAGGACAAGGCCGTGCTGCTGCGGGTGCTGACTGTCGACGATTCGTCGGTGGCACGCAAGCAGGTCAGCCGCTGTCTGCAGACCGTCGGGGTGGAAGTGGTGGCGCTCAATGACGGCCGCCAGGCCTTGAACTACCTGCGCCAGCTGGTAGAGGAGGGCAAGAAGCCGGAAGAGGAGTTCCTGATGATGATCTCCGACATTGAAATGCCGGAAATGGACGGCTATACGCTTACCGCGGAAATTCGCAGTGACCCGCGCATGCAAAAACTGCACATCTGCCTGCATACTTCGCTTTCCGGGGTGTTCAACCAGGCGATGGTCAAGAAGGTCGGCGCTGATGACTTCCTGGCCAAGTTCAAGCCGGACGACCTGGCCCAGCGGGTGGTCGACCGGATCAAGGCAGCGCATTGAAGCAGCCGGGGCAAGCCCTGGCACCAGTGATTGAAAAGAGGCGGCAGTAGTGTCTACGGGTAATTTGGATTTCGAACAGTTCCGGGTCTTCCTGGAGAAAGCCTGTGGCATCCTGCTGGGGGAAAATAAGCAGTACCTGGTTTCCAGCCGTCTCAACAAGCTGATGGAGCAACAGGGCATCAAGAGCCTGGGTGAGCTGGTGCAGCGCATCCAGACCCAGCCGCGCGGCGGCCTGCGCGAGCAGGTGGTCGATGCCATGACCACCAACGAGACCTTGTGGTTTCGCGACACCTATCCGTTCGAAGTGCTGAAGAACAAGGTCATTCCCGAGTTCATTCGCAACAACCCTGGGCAGCGGCTGCGCATGTGGTCCGCTGCCTGCTCGTCGGGCCAGGAGCCGTATTCCATCTCGATGGCCATTGACGAGTTCGAGCGCAGCAACCTCGGCCAGCTGAAGATGGGTGCGCAAATCGTGGCTACCGACCTCTCCGGTACCATGCTGACCAACTGCAAGACCGGTGAGTACGACAGCCTGGCGATTGCCCGCGGTTTGTCCCAGGAGCGCCTGCAGCGTTATTTCGACCCCAAGGGGCCTGGGCGCTGGGCGGTCAAGCCGGCGATCCGCAGCCGCGTCGAGTTTCGTGCCTTCAACCTGCTCGACAGCTATGCCAGCCTGGGCAAGTTCGACATCGTGTTCTGCCGCAACGTGTTGATCTACTTCTCGGCGCAGGTGAAGCGCGACATCCTGCTGCGTATTCACAGCACGCTGAAGCCGGGTGGCTACTTGTTCCTCGGCGCCTCGGAGGCGTTGAACGGGTTGCCGGACCATTACCAGATGGTGCAATGCAGCCCGGGGATCATCTACCAGGCCAAGTAAGCAGAAGGCCGGCGGCGAAAGTTGCCGGCCTTTTTGTTTGCCTGTACCGCCTTCAGGCTTGCATGGCCCCTGTGGGAGCGGGCATGCCCGCGAAGAGGCCGGCTCAGGAAAACCCTGACGTCAAATTTTTGTTTTGCCGCTTTTGCCAACCGGCAATTGCCGCTTTCACTGCCAAAGGCGGAAGGCCTTTGCCGCTTTTCTGGCATCACCCTGACAGCATGCCGCGCGCATACCCCATATTTTCGGGGGTCAGGGGGGTTGGCACAGCCCTTGCTATAGCTTGCTCAACAAAACTCCGGTCAACCTCTGAAGGTTTCCCCGATATGAGCATCAGTTTCGACAAGGCGCTTGGCATTCACGAAAAGGCCCTGGGCTTCCGCGCCCAGCGCGCCGAAGTGTTGGCCAACAACATTGCCAACGCCGACACGCCCAACTACAAGGCGCGTGACATGGACTTCTCTTCGGTGCTCGCCGCCGAAACCAGCAAGCAGCAAAGTGGCCGCTTTGCCATGGAGCGGACCAACAGCCGGCACATCGAAGCCGAAGGCCTGGCCGTCGCTGCTGACGACACGCTCAAATACCGCACGCCGCTGCAGCCTTCGATCGACCAGAACACCGTCGACGCGCAGATCGAGCAGTCGAACTACACCGAAAACGCCATTGGCTTCCAGGCCAGCTTCACCTTGCTCAACAGTAAATTCAAAGGGCTGGTTTCCGCCCTGCGGGGAGAATGACCATGTCCCTTTCCAGTGTCTTCAATATTGCCGGTAGCGGCATGAGCGCGCAGAACACGCGCCTGAACACCGTCGCTTCCAACATCGCCAACGCCGAGACAGTCTCGTCGAGCATCGACCAGACCTACCGCGCTCGCCATCCGGTGTTCGCCACGACCTTCCAGGATGCACAGGCTGGCGGCAGCCAGTCGCTGTTCGAGGACCAGGGTGAAGTCGGGCAGGGCGTGCAGGTAAAGGGCATCGTCGAAGACCAGAGCAACCTTGAAGCCCGCTACGAGCCGAACCACCCGGCGGCGAACAAGGACGGCTATGTCTACTACCCGAACGTCAACGTGGTCGAGGAGATGGCTGACATGATCTCGGCCAGCCGCGCGTTCCAGACCAACGCCGAGCTGATGAACACGGCCAAGAGCATGATGCAGAAAGTGCTGACCCTGGGGCAGTGATAGGAAGCCGACATGACCACCACCAATTCCACGACAGACGCTGGCAGCGCGTACCTCACCTCGCTGCAGAAGCAGACGTCGAAAACCGACAGCTCTACCGGTGCTGCCGGCAGTGCACTGGGCAAGGATGCGTTTCTGCAGTTGCTGGTAACCCAGATGCAGAACCAGAACCCGCTCGACCCGCAGGAAAACGGCGAGTTCGTCGCCCAGTTGGCGCAGTTCAGCAGCCTGGAAAGCATGCAGTCGCTCAATGATGCAGTGACCTACATCGCCGCTGGGCTGCAGTCTTCCCAAGCCCTGCAGGCTTCTTCCCTGGTGGGGCGCAATGTGGTCGTGCAGACCGACAAAGCCGTTGTCGACACCAGCAAGGACCTGCGAGGTTCGGTCAACCTGACCTCGTCCAGTACTTCGACTTCGGTGGGCATCTACGACAAGGACGACAAGCTGGTGCGCACCATCGACCTGGGTACCCAGAAAGCCGGCAGTATCGACTTTACCTGGGACGGCCTGGACGATGACGGTGAAGTCGCGGCTGCCGGGACCTATACCTTCAAGGCCACGGCCTCGATCGATGGCCAGGCCACCAGCATGACCACCAACCTGCCAGCGTCGGTGACCAGCGTGACCATGGGTACCAACGGATCGGAAATGATGCTCAACCTGGCCGGGCTGGGCAGTGTTGCGCTTTCCAAAATTCAAAGCATCGGCATCTAGGGCCTGAGCAAAACGACAGGAGTTACACATGTCTTTCAACATCGGCCTTAGCGGCCTCTATGCAGCGAACAAGGCCCTTAACGTTACCGGCAACAACATTGCCAACGTCGCCACCACCGGTTTCAAATCGTCGCGTGCCGAGTTCGCCGACCAGTACTCCAACTCCATTCGGGGTACCAGTGCCGGCAAGAGCGTGATCGGCACCGGCGTCAAGACCGCCGCGGTTTCCCAGCTGTTCACCCCGGGCAACATCAATGCCACCGGCCAGGCGCTGGACATGGCCATCGATGGCAACGGTTTCTTCGCCCTGAATGACAACGGTTCGAAGATCTACACCCGTGCCGGCGCGTTCTACAGCGACAAGGAAGGCTATGTGGTCAATGCCGGCGGGGCAAACCTGCAGGGCTATGCGGTCGGTGAGGACGGCAAGATCATCCAGGGTGTTCTGACCGACCTGCAAATTGACACGTCCAACCTGACGCCGAAGCCGACCAGCCTCATCACCGAGAAGATCAACCTCAACTCGGGTGCCACCGCCCCGTCGGTCACGCCGTTCGATCCGACCAACGCCAGTTCCTACAACTTCACCTTCAATACCCCGGTGTATGACAGCCAGGGCAACGAACACCAGATGAATCAGTACTTCATCAAGGACGACGTTACCAATACCTGGTCCATGCACACCACCATCGATGGGCGCAACCCGGCAAACCCGGCTTCTACCACGCCCCTGGTCAACGCCGTGCCGTTCAAGTCCGATGGCACTCTGGACAAGGACGCCATGGCTGCGGGTGACGTGGTCGGCGGCCTGAGCATTGGTGAAGACAAGATCTTCCAGCTCAACGACTGGATTCCGGCGCAGAAAAATGCCGCTGGCGAGTGGTCGGCCAATGGCGCCGTCGCCAACGCTGATGGCGTCAAGCTGGACATGCTCGGCGCCACCCAGTACAACGCCTCATCCGCTGAAATCGCCAAGACCCAGGACGGCTTCGCCACTGGTGAGCTGTCCGGGTTGAGTATCGACCAGAACGGCTACCTGTTCGCCAGCTTCACCAACGGCAAGGACAAGGTGATCGGCCAGGTGGCGATTGCCAACTTCGCCAACCTGCAAGGCCTGACGCCGATTGGCGGCACCAACTGGAAGGAATCCTACGCCTCGGGCGTGCCGGTGATCGGCGCCCCTGATACCGGTACTTTGGGTCGGATCGCGGGTGGCTCCCTGGAAGATTCCAACGTCGACCTGACCGGCGAGCTGGTCAACCTGATCAAGGCGCAGAGCAACTACCAGGCCAACGCCAAGACCATCTCCACCGAGAGCACCATCATGCAGACCATCATCCAGATGACTTGATGATGCCTGGGGCTGCACAGCAGCCCTGCGCGACACGAGGCTGCGCCTACAGGTGATCGCGATCCCCTATAGGCGCAGCCTTTTATCGCGATGGGCCGCAAGGCGGTCCCACATTCTGAAAGGTTGACGCTCATGACAAGGCTAATGCTGATAGCCCTGCTGGCCATGGCTTTGCCGCTTTCGGCCGCTCCCGCCCCGTTCTACTTATGGCAAAGCCTGGTCACCGGCCGCTACCTGTGTGTGCCCCACAACCCGGGCAAGGGCTGGGTACGCCATGCCGGCCCCTACAACAACGCAGCTTGCCGCAGCCATTGAGCCTACCTTGCCGCAGGCGGCAATTATCCGCCGACAAACTGACGGTTACTGCCCCGTGGCACGCTGCAAGCCCCGTAAACCGGCTGTTTCAGACTTGGTTCGATTATTGCTTTGAACCTGCCCAGTGACAGCGCGGCAGCGACGCGCAGAAGGAGATACTGTGGACAAGTTGCTTTATGTGGCCATGACCGGTGCCAGCCAGAACGCGCTGGCGCAGAAGGCCCACGCCAACAACCTGGCGAACGTTTCCACCAATGGTTTTCAGCGCGACCTGGAACAGGCCCGCTCGATGCCGGTGTTCGGTGACAGCTTCCCGGCGCGCGCATTCGCCATGACCGAACGGCCTGCGACCGATTTCACCCAGGGGCCCCTGGTGGAAACCGGCCGTGACCTGGACGTGGCGGTGACCGGCAACGGTTTCATCGCGGTACAGGCCCCCGACGGCAGCGAAGCCTATGTGCGCACCGGTAGCTTGAACATCGATGCCCTTGGCGTGCTGCGCGCCGGCAATGGCATGCAGGTGATCGGCAACGGTGGCCCGATCGCCGTACCGCCCGAGCAGAAGGTGGAGGTCGGCGCTGATGGCACCCTCAGTATCCGCTCCATGGGCGAAGACCCGCGGGTGATTGCCGAGGTTGACCGCATCAAGCTGGTCAACCCCGACATCAAGGGCCTGAAGAAGGGCCTGGACGGCTTGATCCACACCACGTCCGGCCAGCCGGCCGATGCCGACGTGAATGTACGGGTCGTGTCGGGCTTTCTGGAAGGCAGCAACGTCAACGCGGTCGAGGAAATGACCTCGGTGCTGGCGTTGTCACGCCAGTTCGAACTGCACGTCAAGATGATGAACACGGCCAAGGAAGGCGACGAAGCCATGGCTCGGGTTTTGCAAATCGGCTAATCACTTTTGAACGCGTGCCGTAAAACAGGCGCACGAGGAGAAATTACATGCTTCCGGCTCTTTGGGTCGCTAAAACCGGCCTGTCCGCACAGGACACCAACCTGACGCTCATTTCCAACAACCTGGCCAACGTCTCGACCACCGGCTTCAAGCGTGATCGTGCCGAATTCGCCGACCTGCTCTACCAGGTGAAACGCCAGCCTGGCGCCCAGTCTACCCAGGACAGCGAGCTACCCTCGGGCCTGCAGGTAGGTACAGGTGTGCGCATTGTCGGCACCCAGAAAAGCTTCGTCGCCGGCAGCCTGCAAACTACCGAAAACCCGCTGGACATGGCGGTCAACGGGCGTGGCTTCTTCCAGATCCTGCAGCCGGATGGCACCGTTTCCTATACCCGTGACGGCACCTTCCACCTCAATTCCGACGGCCAGATCGTTACCGCCAACGGCTATGCCCTGGAACCCGCGATTGTCGTGCCCAACGATGCTCAGACCTTCACCGTGGGCACCGACGGCACTGTCTCGATCACCACGGCCGGCAACCCGGCTGCGCAGGTGATCGGCAACATCCAGACCGCCGACTTCATCAACCCGGCCGGCCTGCAAGCAATTGGCGACAACCTGTTCCTGGAAACCGCCGCCAGTGGCGCGCCGCAAGTCGGCACCCCGGGGCTGAACGGTTTCGGCACAACCCAGCAGCAGACCTTGGAAAACTCCAACGTCAGCACCGTGGAAGAGCTGGTGAACATGATCACCACCCAGCGCGCCTACGAGATGAACTCCAAGGTCATCTCCACCGCCGACCAGATGCTGTCGTTCGTTACCCAGCAGCTCTAAGCCGCCTTGTACTTTCGTTACACCCGTGCCCGTGAGGTAAGCGTCATGAATCGTCTGTTGTCCGTTTTCGCCCTGGGGGGGGCGGTGTTGCTGGCAGGTTGCGTCGCGCCGACGCCCAAGCCCAACGACCCGTACTACGCGCCGGTGTTGCCGCGCACCCCATTGCCGGCAGCGGCCAACAATGGTTCGATCTACCAAGCCGGTTTCGAGCAGAACCTTTACAGCGACCGCAAGGCGTTCCGGGTGGGTGACATCATCACCATCACCCTCAACGAGAAAACCTCGGCCAGCAAGAACGCCGGGTCGCAGATTGCCAAGAACAGCAAGACCAATATCGGCCTGAC
The DNA here is from genome assembly GCF_002454615.1 of Pseudomonas sp. UBA6699. Classification (NCBI taxonomy): domain Bacteria; kingdom Pseudomonadati; phylum Pseudomonadota; class Gammaproteobacteria; order Pseudomonadales; family Pseudomonadaceae; genus Pseudomonas; species Pseudomonas sp. UBA6699. Next base: position 14,001 of record NZ_DKJF01000117.1, on the reverse strand, counting down.
GTCGCTGTTCGGTGGCACACCGAACACCAACAACCCGTTTGGCGGCGGCGACCTGTCGCTAGAGGCGGGCTACAGCGGTGACCGCGCCACCAAGGGCGATAGCAAGGCGACCCAGGGCAACACCCTGACCGGCTCGATCACCGTAACGGTGGCCGAAGTACTGCCCAACGGCATCATCGCGGTGCGCGGTGAAAAGTGGCTGACCCTGAACACCGGCGAAGAGTTGGTGCGCATTGCCGGCATGGTCCGTGCCGATGACATCGCCACCGATAACACCGTACCGTCCACCCGTGTGGCCGACGCGCGCATTACCTATTCCGGTACCGGCTCGTTCGCCGATGCCAGCCAGCCTGGTTGGCTGGACCGCTTCTTCCTCAGCCCGCTTTGGCCTTTCTGAGTACGGATGACCATGTTCAACGTGAGGCAGCTGATTGCCGCAACCCTGCTCCTGTCCTGTGCCTGTGTGGCCCAGGCCGAGCGCCTGAAGGACATCGCCAGTATTTCTGGCGTGCGCTCCAACCAGTTGATTGGCTATGGCCTGGTGGTTGGCCTGAACGGTACGGGTGACCAGACCACCCAGACCCCGTTTACCCTGCAAACCTTCAACAACATGCTGTCGCAGTTCGGCATCAAGGTACCGCCAGGCTCCGGTAACGTGCAGTTGAAAAACGTCGCTGCCGTGTCGGTGCATGCCGACTTGCCGCCGTTCGCCAAGCCGGGCCAGGTGGTCGACATAACCGTATCCTCGATCGGTAACTCGAAGAGCCTACGCGGCGGCAGCCTGCTGATGACCCCGCTCAAGGGTATTGACGGTAACGTCTACGCCATCGCCCAAGGCAACCTGGTGGTCGGCGGCTTCGACGCCGAGGGCCGCGACGGCTCGAAGATCACCGTCAACGTTCCGTCGGCGGGTAGGATTCCAGGTGGTGCCAGCGTGGAGCGGGCCGTGCCAAGCGGCTTCAACCAGGGCAATACCCTGACCTTGAACCTGAACCGCCCCGATTTCACTACCGCCAAACGTATCGTCGACAAGGTCAATGACCTGCTGGGGCCAGGTGTGGCCCAGGCGGTGGACGGTGGCTCGGTGCGGGTCAGTGCGCCGATGGACCCAAGCCAGCGCGTGGACTATCTGTCGGTCCTGGAAAACCTGGAAATCGATCCCGGCCAGGCGGTGGCCAAAGTCATCATCAATTCGCGTACCGGTACCATCGTCATTGGCCAGAACGTGAAGGTTTCGCCAGCGGCGGTGACCCACGGCAGCCTGACCGTGACCATTACCGAAGACCCGATCGTCAGCCAGCCGGGCCCGCTCTCCAACGGCCAGACTGCCGTGGTGCCACGCTCGCGGGTCAATGCGGAACAGGAGGCCAAGCCGATGTTCAAGTTCGGCCCAGGCACCACGCTGGATGAAATCGTCCGCGCGGTGAACCAGGTGGGCGCAGCGCCCGGTGACCTCATGGCCATTCTCGAAGCCCTGAAACAGGCCGGGGCCCTGCAAGCCGACCTGATCGTGATCTGAGGCCGCCGCCAATGAACAGCAAAAGCCTGGTTTCCGGTAGTGCCGACAGCGGCGCCTACACCGACCTCAACCGCCTCAACGCGCTCAAGCAGGGTGACCGCGACAGCGAAGCCAATGTGCGCAAGGTGGCCCAGGAGTTCGAGTCGCTGTTCATCAGCGAAATGCTCAAGGCCTCGCGCAAGGCCAGCGACGTGCTGGCTGACGACAACCCGATGAACACCGAAACGGTCAAGCAGTACCGAGACATGTACGACCAGCAGCTGGCGGTGAGCATGTCCCGCGAGGGGGGCGGTATCGGCTTGCAGGACGTGCTGGTGCGCCAGTTGACCAAGGGCCGCAGCGCTTCGATCAACACCAGCCCGTTCCCGCGGGTGGATAACGCAGGCCCGGCCTTGTGGGGCAACAAGGTGGCAGAGCCGGCACATGCCACGGCTCCGGCCAGCACCCGCAACGACGTGGCTGCGCTCAATTCGCGGCGCCTGGCCCTGCCCAGCAAGCTCACCGACCGCCTGCTGGCCGGTATCGTGCCCTCGGCGGCTACGGCCAACGCTGCTGCCGTGCCGGCGCGTGAAGGCCAGCAAGTGGCCAAGGCTTTCGCCGTGCCGGACTCGGGGCTGCGCATTGTCGGTCGCGCCGTGGCCCAGCCGCCACTGGCACCGAAAAAAGCCTTTGCCGACAGCGACGAATTCGTTGCCACCATGCTGCCGATGGCTGAGCAGGCGGCCAAGCGCATCGGCATCGACCCGCGCTACCTGGTGGCCCAGGCTGCACTGGAAACCGGTTGGGGCAAATCGGTCATGCGCAATAGCGACGGCAGCAGCAGCCACAACCTGTTTGGCATCAAGGCCACCGGCAACTGGCAGGGCGAGCAGGCGCGCGCGATCACCAGCGAGTTCCGCGATGGCCAGTTCGTCAAGGAAACCGCAGCGTTTCGCAGCTACGACTCGTACCAGGACAGTTTCCACGACCTGGTGACCTTGTTGCAGAGTAATCCCCGCTATCAAGGTGCACTGGATTCGGCCGATAACCCAGAGCAGTTTGCAAGAGAGCTGCAAAAGGCAGGTTATGCGACCGACCCGGGCTATGCGCGCAAGATCATCAGCATCGCCCAGCAAATGCAGTCAACCCCGCAATACGCCATGGCTGGCAGAACCACGAACTTATAAAAGGACTAAAGCATGTCGAGCCTGATTTCGATTGGCCTGAGTGGCCTGAATGCCAGCCAGGCGGCATTGTCGGTAACCAGTAACAACATCGCCAACGCCGCGACCAGTGGCTATTCTCGCCAGCAGACGCTGCAGGCTGCGGGGCCCTCGCACAACATCGGCGCGGGGTTCCTGGGGACCGGCACCACGCTGGCCGATGTGCGCCGCATCTACAGCTCCTACCTGGACAACCAACTGCAGACGGCCACCTCGCTGCAGGCAGACTCGGCCACCTTTCAGGACCAGATCACCAGTGTCGACAAACTGTTGGCCGACCGTGACACGGGTATCAGCTCGGTGCTTACGGCATTTTTCGCGGCCATGCAGACGGCCGCAGCCAAGCCGGGTGATGTCGCCTCGCGGCAGCTGTTGCTGACTCAGGCGCAAACCCTGAGCAACCGGTTCAACGCGGTGAGTACCCAGTTGTCCCAGCAGAACGCCACGATCAACTCCCAGCTCGATACCATGGCCGGGCAGGTGAACAAGCTCACCGCCAGCATTGCCGAGTACAACAAGCAGATCACAGCGGCCAGTGCCTCCGGCAACACCCCCAACAGCCTGCTGGATGCGCGCGGCGAAGCGGTACGCCAGCTCAATGAGCTGGTGGGGGTGACGGTGCAGGAGCGCGACGGCAACTACGACGTGTACCTGGGCAGTGGCCAGTCGCTGGTTACCGGCACCAAGGCCAATACCTTGTCGGTGGAGCCAGGGGTGGCCGACAAGAGCCAGGTTGGCCTGCGTATCAACTATGACTCGTTCAGCTCGGACGTGACCTCGGTGATTTCTGGTGGCGCCATCGGCGGTTTGCTGCGCTATCGCCAGGATGTGCTCACGCCGTCGATGAACGAGCTCGGCCGTGTTGCCCTGGTGGTCGCCGACAGCATCAACAGCCAGTTGGGGCAGGGCCTGGATGCCAATGGCCAGTTCGGCAGCTCGCTGTTCTCCAGCATCAACAGTGCCACCGCCATTGCCCAGCGCAGCCTCGCGTCGTCGAACAACAGTGCCGGCTCCGGCAACCTGGACGTCACCATCGCCGACAGCGGGGCACTGACCACCTACGACTACGAAGTGAAGTTCACCAGCGCCAACCAGTACAGCGTGCGCCGCTCCGACGGTACCGACATGGGCAGCTTTGACCTCAATGCCGACCCGGCGCCGGTGATCGACGGGTTCAGCCTGGCGTTGAAAGGCGGTGGCCTGGCGGCCGGCGACAGCTTCAAGGTCATCCCGACCCGTGCCGCTGCCGGTAGCATCACCACCACCATGACCGACGCCAACAAGCTGGCTTTCGCCGGGCCGATCAGTGCCAACGCGGGCAGTGGCAACAGCGGCACCGGCACCATCACCCAGCCGACGCTGGGTGAAGCGCTGGACATTTATGGCGGTGCCGACACCGCGTTGATCCAGCAGTCGATTCGCGACTCGATGCCGGTGCGCGTGGTGTTCGACGCCGCCAGTGGCGGTTCGCAGGGCTACAAGCTGTTCGATGCCAAGGGCACCCAGATCGGCACGGGCAGTGTGGTGCCAGGGCAGGACAACAAGCTGTCCATCGCGGTGCCAATGCTGGATGGTTCGGGCAACCCGATTCTGGATGGCAGCGGCAACCCGCGTACCTTCAGTGTCGAGACCACCATCGGCGGCAGCCCTGCCGCCAACGATAGCTTTACCCTGTCGTTCAATGCCGACGGCAAGGCGGATAACCGCAATGCCACGGCGCTCCTGGAGCTGCAGACCAAGTCGACGGTCAATACCGGCTCGGGTGGCGGTACCAGCTTCACGTCTGCCTACGCCTCGCTGGTCGAGCGCGTGGGGGCCAAGGCCAACCAGGCGTCCATCGACACCACCGCCACCGAAGCGGTGCTCAAGTCCGCCAGCGAAAGCCGCAGCGCGGTGTCCGGGGTCAACCTGGATGACGAAGCGGCCAGCCTGGTCAAGTTCCAGCATTACTACACGGCGTCTTCGCAGATCATCAAGGCGGCGCAAGAAACCTTCAGCACCCTGATCAACGCTTTGTAAGGAGTAGACTATCGTGCGTATTTCCACTGCTCAGTTCTATGAGGCCAGCGCCAGTAGCTACTCCAAGAACTTCTCCAGCATGAACAAGACCAACGACCAGGTGACTTCGGGTATCCGCATCCAGACAGCGGCTGATGACCCGGTCGGTGCTGCGCGCCTGTTGCTGCTGCAACAGCAGCAGTCGTTGCTGGACCAGTACAGCGGCAACATCAATACGGTCAGCAATGCGCTGCTGCAGGAAGAGAGCGTGCTCTCCACCATCAACGATGCGATGCAGCGCGCCAGCGAGTTGGCGATCCGCGCCGGTGGCGCCGGCGTCACCGACTCCGATCGCGTGGCCATCAGTACCGAGTTGAAGGAGATCGAGGCCAACATCTTCGGCCTGCTCAACTCGCGCGACGCCAATGGCGACTACATGTTCGGCGGCTCGAAAAGCACCACGCCGCCTTACGTCCGTAATTCCGATGGTACCTACAGCTACCACGGTGACCAGACCCAGCTGAGCCTGCAGGTCTCCGATACCCTGAACCTGGCCACCAACGACACCGGTTTCAGCATCTTCGACTCGGCCAGCAACAAAAGTCGCACCCAGTCGAGCTTGCTGGTGCCCGCCACCGACGACCACGTGGTCGGCGTATCGTCGGGGCTGTTGACATCGAGCACCACCTACAACAACAGCTTCACGGCGGGCCAGCCCTACAAGCTGACCTTCACCAGCGCGACCCAGTACACCATCACCGACGCCAGCGGCAGGGACATCACCTCCGAAACTGCCACCAACGGGACCTTCGACAGCAACACCGAGGGTGCCAACAAGATTGCCCTACGTGGCGTTGAGTTCGAAATAACCGTCACCCTGGAAGAGGGCGCCGATGCCGATGCGGCCGTGGCGGGGCGTGAATTCTCGCTGCAAGCGCGTCCGGACTCGTTCAATGCCACCCGCAACGGCAGCAACAGCTCCAGCGCACAGATCACCGGCAGCAGCGTTACCGATGAAGCCGCCTACCGCAGTACCTTCCCCAGCAATGGTGCGGTGATCAAGTTCACCGGCCCCGGCGCCTATGAGCTGTACGCCCAGCCCTTGACCGCCGACAGCAAGGCGATTGCCAGCGGCACCTTCACGGCGCCCGCGCTGACGGTGGCCGGGGTGACCTACGAAATGTCCGGCTCGCCGGAGGCCGGTGACCAGTTCGCGATCACCGCCAATACCCACCAGAACCAGAACGTGCTGGAAACCATCAGCCAGTTGCGTGCTGCCCTGGATACCCCGGTCACCGGCACGGGCGAAGCCAACGCACTGAAAGACGCGGCTGCCTCGGCCATCGCCAACCTGGCCAGTGCCCGCGAGCAGGTCGATATTACCCGTGGCTCGATTGGTGCCCGTGGTAACTCGCTGGAGATCCAGCGGCAGGAGAACACCAGCCTGGGCCTGGCCAACAAGACGACCCAGAACGCCATCGGCAACACCGACATGTCGCAGGCTGCCATTACCCTGACCTTGCAGCAGGCCATGCTGGAGGCCTCGCAGCTGGCCTTCTCGCGCATCTCGCAGTTGAGCCTGTTCAACAAACTCTAAGGTGGCTTTTCGAGCGCTGGGGCCGCTTTGCGGCCCTTCGCGGGCTTGCCCGCTCCCACAGGGCATTCGCAGGCCTTCAAGCACACGCAAAACCTGTGGGAGCGGGCAAGCCCGCGAAGGGGCGCAAAGCGGCCCCAGCTTTTATGCCCGCGAAAACCCAGTCCCGCACCCTCTGCAAGGCTTTCGTAGCATTTCAATGTGACCAATGAGTCAAAACGGTCATCTTCCCTGTATTCTATGCAGCAGCTGTTGCAGCATTTTGTTACCGGCGCGCAGGCGAGCGCTGCCGGTATTTGGCGCCCTCAATTCATCGAGTGGTGGTCTTTGGCTGTTTTCATTGGGAAGCCAGAATGATTGGCATCAAAAGCATCGCGAGTTACGTGCCTACCGCTGGCCTGGACAACTATGTCCAGGGTGCGAAGTTCGGCAAGGACGAAGAGTTCATGTTCGGCAAGATCGGCGCCTCTTTCCTGCCGCGCAAGGCCGCAGAACAGGAAACCTCCGACCTGTGCGTAGAAGCCGCCCAGGCCCTGTTCGCCAGCAACCCTGACCTGGATCCGCAGTCGATCGATGCGTTGATCGTGGTCACCCAGAACGGTGACGAAGAAGGCCTGCCGCACACCGCTGCCATCGTTCAGAGCAAGCTGGGCCTGTCTACCCGGGTAGCGGCGTTCGATGTGTCGCTGGGCTGCTCGGGCTATGTGTATGGCTTGTATGCGATCAAGGGCTTCATGGAAGCGGCAGGGCTGAAAAATGGCTTGCTGATCACTGCCGACCCGTACTCGAAGATCGTCGACCCGGAAGACCGTAACACCACCATGCTGTTTGGCGACGCCGCCACGGCTACCTGGATGGGTGAAGGCGCGGTGTGGAAGTTGGGCCAGGCGCGTTTCGGCACCGACGGGTCCGGCGCTGAACACCTCAAGGTCAGCGATGGCAAGTTCTTCATGAACGGCCGCCAGGTATTCAACTTCGCTTTGATAAAGGTGCCGGCGCACCTGCATGAGTTGCTGGACGCCAGCGGCCTGCAGTCATCGGATATCGACGCCTTCTGCATCCACCAGGGTAGCGCGGCGATTGTCGACGCGGTCGCGCGCCGTTTCGAAGAGCAGCACCCCGAGAAGTTCGTCAAGGACATGCTCGAAACCGGCAACACTGTGTCGTCCAGCGTGCCACTGCTGCTGCAGAAGCACATGCTCGACGGCAGCTGGAAGCGCGTGGCCATCAGCGGCTTTGGCGTGGGCCTGTCGTGGGGCTCCGCCATCCTCTATCGCGACTGACCCTAGGTCACTTCAAAAAAGCGCCCGGCGGCCACCGCCCGGCGCTTTTTTTTGTGGCTGGAACACAAAGGCATGAACCTCACTGGCTCCCTGTGGGAGCGGGCATGCCCGCGAAGCGATCAACGCGGTGGATGGCACCGGCATTGCCGGTGTTCGCGGGCGCGCCTGCTCCCACAGGGGAGGGTGGGGGCTGGCAATGCCATCAAGCCTGTTCAGCAGCGGAATTTGACGCCAATAAACCGCCCTTAACCCCTTGATTTCTCAGGGCTGGCCTCCTGCCAGCATTTTTTTTTCGAAAAAACCCTCAAGCAACTCGCGCACCCGACGATAACTATTACGAAGGTTCTCTAGGCCAATCCGGCGGTTGCCAAGGCCGGAAGCCGCAGTACCCATCCAACGAGGATTTCGTCATGGCTTTAACTGTAAACACCAACATTGCGTCGATCACCACCCAGGGCAACCTGACCAAGGCGAGCAACGCCCAGACCACTTCGATGCAGCGTCTGTCCTCGGGTCTGCGTATCAACAGCGCTAAAGACGACGCTGCCGGCCTGCAGATCGCCAACCGTCTGACCAGCCAGATCAACGGCCTGGGTCAGGCTGTGAAGAATGCCAACGACGGCATCTCGATCGCCCAGACCGCTGAAGGCGCGATGCAGGCTTCGACCGACATCCTGCAGAAAATGCGTACCCTGGCCCTGTCCTCGGCTACTGGCTCGCTGAGCGCCGAAGACCGCAAGTCGAACAACGACGAATACCAAGCTCTGACCGCTGAGCTGAATCGTATCTCGGAAACCACCACCTTTGGCGGCCAGAAGCTGCTGGACGGTTCGTACGGCACCAAGGCCATCCAGGTCGGCGCCAACGCCAACGAAACCATCAACCTGTCGCTGGACAACGTTTCGGCCAAGAGCATTGGTTCGCAGCAGGTCAAGAGCATCGGTGTTGCTCCAAGCACTACCGGCGTAGGCGCAGGTGACATCGAAGTTACCGGCAACGGCCAGACTGCTACCGTTTCTATCGCTGCTGGTGACTCGGCGAAGACCATCGCCAAGAACATGAACGGTGCAATCGGCGGTCTGACTGCCACTGCGAGCACTGAAGCCAAGTTCACTGTAAAAGCGGCTGCTTCGACCACTCCTGCGTCGTTCACCATGACCGTTGGTGGTCAGGATGTGAAAATCGTAGGCGTAACCGATACCGCCAACCTGGCTGACCAGCTGAAGTCCAACGCTGCCAAACTGGGTATCAGCGTCAGCTACGACGAAACCAAGAATGAACTGACTGTTAAATCCGATACCGGTGAAAACATCGAGTTCAGCGCAGGCACCGATGCTGGTGGCGTTACCATCGCCACCAAAGACGGTAGTGGCAAGTACGGTACTGCTGAGGACCTGGCTGATGGCCTAATCGCTACCGGTGCCGTAAATCTGGATTCGGCCAAGGGCTATGCGTTGAACGGCGATGGTGCTACCGGCCTGTTCGTTGCTACCGGTACTGCCGTTACTTCGACCAAGACCACTATCTCCAACACCGACGTCACCGACTCGACCAACGCCCAGAATGCTCTGGCCGTTATCGACAAGGCCATCGGCTCCATCGACAGCGTCCGTTCGGGCCTGGGTGCTACCCAGAACCGTCTGCAGACTACCGTCGATAACCTGCAGAACATCCAGAAGAACTCCACCGCTGCCCGCTCCACCGTGCAGGACGTGGACTTCGCTTCGGAAACTGCCGAGCTGACCAAGCAGCAGACCCTGCAGCAGGCTTCGACTGCGATCCTGTCGCAGGCCAACCAGCTGCCATCCTCGGTCCTGAAACTGCTTCAGTAATTCAGGCGCCTGAGTAAAGGGTGAAAGGGCGCGTTTACGTGCCCTTTCGCCTTTTTTGACATGAGGGAGTTCGAAACATGGACATGAGTGTCAAGCTGAGCCAGGTGTATCCGACCGTCTTACCCCAGGCGCCAGTAGCTGATCGCGATCGGGACGCCGCTGTGCCTGCCAAGGTGCAGGAAACCGCTGGCACCGGTAATCAGCCGCACTCGCGCGAAGACCTGGAAAAGGCCGTGGGCGAAATTCGCGATTTCGTGCAGTCGAGCCAGCGGCAGCTGGACTTTTCCATCGATGATTCCACGGGCCGGGTTGTGGTCAAGGTGATCGCTACCCAGTCCGGCGAGGTAATCCGGCAGCTTCCGTCGGAGCTTGCGCTGAAGTTGGCGCAGAGCCTCAGTGAAGCCAGCAGCCTGCTGTTCGACGACCAGGTTTAGGCTGGCACGATTTTTGTTGTTGTCGACATTTTGATGGATTTTTCCGCCAAGGATACGGCAGCTATTGAACAAGGAGAGCAATGATGGCAGGTACAACAGTCAGTGGTATTGGCTCGGGCATCGATACCCAGGCGATCGTCGATTCGCTGGTGGCCGCGCAAAAGGCGCCGAAACAGGCGCAGATCAATACCCAAACACTGAAGGCAACCACCACGTTGTCCTCTATTGGCAAGATTCAGGCCGCTCTGGATGCCTTCCGTGGCGCATTAACCACAATGACCGACAGTAACAGCTTCGGTGGACTCAGCCTGAAGTCTTCGGATGAGAAGGTCGCGACCGTGACCATGGGCACCGGGGCCGCAAATGGCTCGTTCAAGCTGATCGTCGACAAGCTGGCGACTGCGTCGAAAGTCTCGACCAAGGTCTATGCGAATGGCGCCGGCTCGGTAGTCAATAGCGGCACGACGTCGACTACCTTGACCATGAGTCAGGGCGGTAAGGACTTTGATCTGAGCGTTCCCCCTGGTGCAACGTTGCAGCAGGTGCGCGATAGCATCAATAGTCAGTTTGGTACGGCAGGTCTGAGTGCCAACGTACTGACAGATGCCAATGGCTCTCGTTTGATTGTCACCTCGACCACGATGGGGGAAGGCTCCGATATTACGCTTTCGGGCAACTCGGGCATCGATACTGGCTATTACGTAGTCGATGAGCCGACGGACGCCGAGTACACCCTCGATGGCATCGCAATGAAGTCCAAGACCAACGATATCAATGATGCCGTCAGTGGGCTCAATATCAAGTTGGTGGGTATTTCGCCGACGAGCGCCACCAGTGGAGAAAAGACAGCGACCATTTTATCGCTGACTACCAGTTCCACCACCTTGAAGTCGGGCCTCAAGGGTTTCATCGATACCTACAATGCCTTGCTTACGGTTCTGAACGCTGAAACAAAGGTCACCAAGAATGCCGATGGCACCATGACGGCCGCTGCGCTGACCGGTGATGCGACCATGCGCACCTTGATGACTTCCATCCGTGAAGAACTCAATGCGGTATCGGGCAACGGTACGCTGAAATCGCTGGCCGCCTTTGGCGTCACCTCGGCCCAGGATGGCGGTGCGCTGAGCCTGGACGACAAGAAGTGGGACAAGGCCGCTACCAGCAACGCGGCGGACCTGACCAGCATCTTCAATGGCAAGGACGGCCTGTTGGCACGCCTGCAAAAGGTCACCGAGCCTTTCGCCAAGGCCAGCACCGGCACCCTCGCCGAGCGCTCCAAGGTCCTGAGCGAGAGCCTGACCAAGCTCAAGTCCGAGCAGGACACCCTGGACGCCCGTATGGAAGCCCTGCAGAAGAGCCTGCAGGACAAGTACAACAACATGGATACCTTGGTCACGCAATTGCGTCAGCAGCAGAACTCGGTACTCAGCACGCTCAACGCGTTGAACAAGTCGAACAGCGACGATTGATCCATGAGCATTGCATGAAGCCTGGGCACAGTGCCCAGCTTCATGTCATCGGCCGGTAAAGTTTTTCTCGATCCGCCCGATACAAGGAATATCTCCCCTAAGCCTGCCCGTCACGAGGTCGCAAGATGAATCCCATGAGAGCCCTTCGTCAGTACCAGAAGGTCAATTCCCATGCTCAGATTTCCGAAGCCACGCCGCATCGCCTGGTGCAGATGCTGATGGAGGGAGGTCTCGATCGGATGGCCCAGGCCAAGGGTGCCATGGCGCGCGGTGACATCGCCGAGAAGGGGCTGATGCTGGGCAAGGCGATCGACATCATCATCGGCCTGCGTGACGGCCTGCAGCCGGAGAAAAGCGAAAACCCCGAGTATGTGGAAAACCTCGACGCCCTCTATGTATACATGACCAACCGGCTCATGCAGGCGAATGTCGACAACGATGCCAGCATCATCGACGAAGTTGCGCAACTGCTAATTACCGTGAAAAGCGGTTGGGATGGCATTGCCGACGCCCAGCCCGCCAGCTGACGGCAAGGAGATTAACGTGAACGCACTGCAACGCCTCGATGACACCTGCGATGCCCTGATCGGCGCTCTTGGTGAACGTGACTGGGACGCTATTGCCAAGTTGGATGTGGCATGTCGCACCTGCATCGACGAGGTACTGGAAAACCACACGATGGACCAGGGGTTGCTGCGCGAAAAGCTGGAAGGGGTTTTGGAGGTCTACCGCAACCTCATCGATGTGACAACCGGTGAACGCCAGGCAATTGCCGAAGAGATGATGCAGATCAACCAAGCAAAAAATGCTTCAAAGGTATATCATCTCTTCAGGTAAGATGCGCACAACATTAGAAAAGGCGCCATAAATTTGACTGTATGGCCCTTTTTGACTTAACTAGTGGCTGTTTTCGAATTCTAGACGTCCGAACACTGACCATTCAGTCGGAATGATGTCGAGCATGCCCCTTGCAGGGTGCCGATATGACTAGGGAAGTTGCTATTGCATGTGGCGTGAAACCAAGATCCTGCTGATCGATGACGACAGCGCTCGCCGCCGCGACCTTGCGGTGGTGCTGAACTTTCTCGGCGAAGAAAACCTCGCGTGCGCCAGCCACGACTGGCAGCAGGCGGTGGAGCCTTTGGCCTCGAGCCGTGAAGTGCTGTGCGTGCTCATCGGCGCTGTAAACGCCCCTGGCAATGTGCTTGGGTTGCTTAAGACAGTAGCTGCATGGGATGAGTTCCTTCCTGTTCTACTTTTAGGTGAAATTTCTTCTGCAGACCTGCCGGAGGAGCTTCGCCGCCGCGTCCTTTCCAACCTGGAAATGCCGCCAAGCTATAGCCAGCTGCTCGATTCGCTGCACCGTGCCCAGGTCTATCGCGAGATGTACGACCAGGCGCGTGAGCGCGGCCGCCAGCGCGAACCCAACTTGTTCCGCAGCCTGGTCGGCACCAGTCGTGCCATCCAGCACGTGCGGCAGATGATGCAGCAGGTGGCCGATACCGACGCCAGTGTGCTGATCCTGGGTGAGTCAGGCACCGGCAAAGAGGTGGTCGCGCGCAACCTGCACTACCACTCCAAGCGCCGCGAAGCGCCGTTTGTGCCGGTCAACTGCGGCGCGATCCCAGCCGAGTTGCTGGAAAGCGAGCTGTTCGGCCACGAGAAGGGTGCCTTCACCGGTGCGATCACCAGCCGTGCCGGGCGTTTCGAGCTGGCCAACGGCGGCACCCTGTTCCTCGACGAAATCGGCGACATGCCGTTGCCGATGCAGGTCAAGCTGCTGCGCGTGCTGCAGGAGCGCACCTTCGAGCGCGTGGGCAGCAACAAGACCCAGAGCATTGATGTGCGCATCATTGCCGCTACGCACAAGAACCTCGAGAACATGATCGAGGACGGCACCTTCCGCGAAGACCTGTACTACCGGCTGAACGTGTTCCCCATCGAGATGGCACCGCTGCGCGAGCGGGTGGAAGACATTCCGCTGCTGATGAACGAGCTGATCTCGCGCATGGAGCACGAGAAACGCGGTTCCATCCGTTTCAATTCCGCTTCGATCATGTCGTTGTGCCGCCATGGCTGGCCGGGCAACGTGCGTGAGCTGGCCAACCTCGTTGAGCGCATGGCCATCATGCACCCTTACGGGGTGATCGGGGTTTCCGAGCTGCCGAAGAAATTCCGCTATGTCGATGATGAAGACGAGCAGATGGTCGATAGCCTGCGCACCGACCTGGAAGAGCGTGTGGCGATCAATGGCAATACGCCGAATTTCGGCAGTCATGCGATGCTGCCGCCTGAAGGCCTGGACCTGAAGGACTACCTGGGTAGCCTGGAGCAGGGCCTGATCCAGCAGGCGCTGGACGATGCCAACGGTATCGTTGCGCGCGCGGCTGAACGTTTGCGTATTCGTCGCACCACGTTGGTGGAGAAGATGCGCAAGTACGGCATGAGCCGCCAGGGGGGCGAGGAGCAGGCGGAGGATTGATGGGGGCGTCGGGGTGTTCACCTCGACCTTTCTAGTGCCTGTTAGATCGAGCGCCGCCCGCGCGGCGCATCGCGAGCTGGCGCTCGCTCCTACGTTTGTTTCGGGCCAGTGAGGCCTGTGACAGGCGCGCGCGACCGCCTTGTTCGTACGACGTGATAATGAGGCATGCGCCAAGGCGTTCGCGC